>JBFFDD010000054.1:0-12938 GCA_041559575.1 bacterium | reverse complement strand
CAGCATTACCGGCGTTCGACAAACACTTCGTGATCGCCGCAGTCAATGTCGTCTTGCCGTGATCCACGTGACCTATCGTCCCAACATTCACGTGAGGCTTCGTCCTCTCAAACTTCGCCTTAGACATCGTCTCCTCCTTGATCTTGCGGTACCAGGCAGAGCAATGAATGCCCCTTTCTCACTGAGTTCCTCCGTTCCGGAGGGTCCTCTTTGGCATACCCAAATGGAGCCCACGGCCGGGATTGAACCGGCGACCTCTTCCTTACCAAGGAAGTGCTCCACCCCTGAGCTACGTGGGCGAGATAAAATGCTGACCTCACAGGACCACGGGCGTCCTGATCAGGAGGCCGGGAAGGGTCTTCCTCTTCCGCTATACGAGAGGGGACCCCTGTTACGTCACTCCCTGAAACATGTTGGAGCGGGAAACGGGACTCGAACCCGCGACCCTCAGCTTGGAAGGCTGACGCTCTAGCCAACTGAGCTATTCCCGCTCAATCCGGAACATATCGGCTACAGGATTTTTGCCCACCCCGGACATCCGCCAAAAGCAAGGCCTCAAACCCAACAGACGATTTAACCGTGCTGTGCCTCTCCACTCCAGTTGAATCAGGTTTGAGATTCCCGTGGCATCCTGGCCGTGAATATCGATGGTGGGGAGGAGTGGATTCGAACCACTGTAGGCAGCGCCAACGGGTTTACAGCCCGTCCCCTTTAGCCACTCGGGCACCTCCCCCGAAACAATACAAAATCCCTTATTTTCAGACGCTTACATTCTATATGGAGCTGGCGATGGGACTCGAACCCGCAACCTGCGCATTACAAGTGCGCTGCTCTACCGATTGAGCTACGCCAGCATTTTTGCGCACCAAAACATACAACGGGAACGGCCTGTTGCGGATAGGTCCCCGCTGAAGAAGAGTAACACGCTTATTTAGTGATTCGCATCTCGTTTGTCAAGTGTTTTTTCCAGGCGCTTCGAACGCCTCTCAGCCTGGACGTGAAACAGGACTATGCCGGACGCCACGGATACGTTCAGGGACCCGACCGGGCTGCTTCCGGGGATGGAAACAATACGGTCGCACGCGTCCACAAGCCTCCTGCCCAGGCCCCTGTCCTCACCACCGACGACAAGGGCGATCTTCCCGCCTGTATCTTTCCACTCCCACAGACTGTCACCGCCCAGTTCAACCCCGACGACCAGGAACCCGGCTGACCTCAGGTTACTGCAGGCCGCCACAGCCCCTGACACCACCGCCACCGGGAGGCTCTCCAGAGCCCCGGAGGAAGTTCGGGATGCAGCGGGACTCAGTGGCGCGGACCCCTTTCCAGGCAGAATAAGGGCCCTTGCCCCCAGGAAGGAACAGCACCGCGCCACCGCTCCGAGATTCCTCGGATCCTCGACACCGGTGAGGAACACCAGGAGGTCATTTCCGTCAGGGGGATCGAAGCGCAGGATCTCATCCAGGGTATGAACCGGAAGAGGACCGCACTTCAGGGCGACTCCCTGATGCTTGGCGTTGCCCACGACCCTGTTGATGACCTCGTGGTCAACCCTCTGGACCTCAATTCCTAGTTCCCGGGCCAATCGGGCCAGTTCCCCTCCCCCCGCCTGACGGGAAATCCACAGCCGGGTGAGGGGTCTTCGCCGATGACGAAGGGCCTCAAGGACGGTCTGGCGGCCGGTCAGGATCTGGGGGTCGATTTCCTGTTTCATTCCCAAATTCCAGCTTCCGGTATTGGAGTATCGGGGTGCCGGGGTATCGGTGAAAGAAGGACTGACGTCCCTGGCATAGTCATCAATACTCCGACACGGTCATCCCCCTAAGGAGTCCTTCGCGTAGGGGATGAGGACCGGCCCCTGGGGCGTGTCCTGAACCGTGTATCCCAGTTGGGCGATCCGGTCCCTCAGTTCATCGGCCCTGTCCCAATTCTTGGCCTCACGGGCCGCGACCCGTTCTTCGGCCAGGGCCTGTGCTTCCTTCAGGGTCTGGTCGTCTCCCGAATCCGCTGAGGAGAAATAGGCGGGCCCTTCACCCAGACCACCTTCGAAGAGCCCCAGCACGCCACCTGTCCTCTTGAAAAAACCATCGACAGTGGATTTCCAGTTCTCCGCCACCGGAACGGAGGTGGCGTCGGCCTGGTCGAGGATGCCGTTGAGGACGCCCACCGCCGTGAAAAGATGCCCCAAGGCGGCAGCGGTGTTGAAGTCATCGTCCATGGCCTCCCGGAAGGCCGGCTCCACCTCCTCGGATATCAAGCGAAGGGATTCTGTTTCCACCTCATTCAGTTCCCTCTTTCCAGGTACCATTCGATCCGCCCTGGCGAAAAGGTTCATGAACCGTTCATACCGGACTTCGGCCTCATTGAGGTTCCGGTCTGAGAAATCCAGGGGGCTGCGATAGTGCGTGGACAGGAGAAAGAGTCTGACCACCGCCGGATTATACCTCTCCAGGACCTCCTGAATAGTGAAGAAGTTATCCAGGGACTTGGACATCTTTTCGCTGTCGATGTTGACGAAACCGTTATGGATCCAGTAGCGGGCAAATTCGATCCCCGCTTCGGATTCGGATTGGGCGATCTCGTTTTCGTGGTGGGGGAAGATCAGGTCCTTACCACCGCCATGGATATCCAGGGGCTGTCCCAGAAGGGCCGCTGACATTGCCGAACACTCAATATGCCAACCGGGGCGCCCCTTTCCCCATGGGCTGTCCCACCAGGGCTCTCCCGGCTTGGACTTCTTCCACAGAGCGAAATCGAGGGGATCCTTCTTGCGTTCATCGATCTCGATACGCGCTCCGGACCTCATCTCATCAGTATTCCGGCCGGAGAGCTTTCCGTAGCCATTGAACCTGGCCACCTCGAAGTAGACGTCTCCATCCACATTGTAGGCGAAGCCCTTATCCTCAAGGTTTTGAACAAGCCGGATGATCTCGCCGATGTATTCCGTGGCCCTGGGCTCCACATCAGCCCGCTGGACCCCCAAGGACCCCATATCATCATCGTGGGCTTGAATGTACTTTTCAGCCAACTCCTTCCAGTCAACTCCCTCCTCGCGGCTGCGATTGATGATCTTATCGTCGATATCCGTGTAGTTGCGGACGTAGGTCACATCGTAACCGCAGGACCTCAGATACCTGGCGATGACGTCGAAGGCCACCGCCGCCCTCGCGTGACCGATGTGACAGAGGTCGTAGACCGTGACGCCGCAGGCGTACACACCCACCTTTGGGGGGTGGAGAGGTTTGAATTCCTCTTTTTTACCTTTGAGGGTATTGTAGACGCGTAGAGTCATGTTTGAACCTCTCGAGGGGAAGCTGGGGAGAGGGGGAGAGGGGGAGAAAGAACAATACGTCTTACTTCAATTGGACATGTCATGGTCGGACCTCAATTATATAGAAGCGAAAATGCAAGACCGCTTTGACGGTTTCAAATTCCATAAGAACCTCAGGGCATCGGATTTTGACCTTTTGGCTGACTCGCCCAATCGCCCCCTCGCCCATTCCCCCAAGGTGTCCTTTTGTCTCCGTGTCCCCGCGTCCGCTTTCCAATCACTCCTGGGATCCTGAAAAAGCCAGAATCTCCAACTTCGGCGAGATCACCAGGTTCAGCGCCGTCAACTGCACCCACAGCGGGTTTTTAATGCCCAGATCGTACACGTATCTTAAATCCCCGGCTGTAATCACGCCGGCGTGGATGACATCGACCGACAGGTCAGGTGGTTCGATGAAATGACCGACCATCTCCCCTCTCGAGGAGAGATGGACCCTTATGAGCTCCCTGCCCTGGGCGTAGGCTCTTTCCTGAAATCTGCCATGGTTCCACTGTCCGAGGGCGACAAACAGAAACGTCATGATCAGGAGGGAGAAAAAATTAATAACGATCAGTCTCTTCATTAGGGAGAGTCCTGGCAATCAGTTATGAGTTCTGGGTTCCGATTTTTGCATTCTCAATCCCCCTGTCCTTCAACGGGGATTATCCCTTATTCTGTATTCCTGATCATCACCACCGCCATGGCGGCCATCCCCTCTTTTCGTCCGATAAATCCCATCCCCTCGCCACGGGTCGCCTTGATGTTCACCGAACCGGCCGGCATGCCGGCAGCTTCCAGGTTTGATATCATCTCCGCGACATGGGGCGCTACCCCGGGTTCCTCAGCCAGAAGAGTGATATCGGCATTAACCGGCTTCCAC
Organism: bacterium; assembly: GCA_041559575.1. Classification (GTDB taxonomy): domain Bacteria; phylum BMS3Abin14; class BMS3Abin14; order BMS3Abin14; family BMS3Abin14. The sequence continues at coordinate 8,748 of JBFFDD010000054.1, read as the reverse complement.
CCATTGTCCGTCAACATCGACAGGACCGTTTCCAAAAGTTGGATGCTGTCCGAGCCACGGTATGATTCATCCGTATCGGGGAAATGGGTCCCGATATCTCCCTTGCCGGCGGCCCCCAGAAGAGCGTCCATAAGGGCGTGGGTGAGTACGTCGGCATCTGAGTGACCCTGCAGCCCTCTGTCGTGGGAGATCCTCACTCCCCCGAGGACCAGGGAGCGGCCCACAACCAGCCTGTGGGAATCGTAACCGATACCGACGCGGAGTTGATCGCTCATTTTCAGCTCCATATCCAGGTAACGGGGTAGCGGGGTAACGGAGTGACGGAGTAAAACCTGCATATCAATTCAACGGCAATATATGGCTTCCCGTGTTCTTTCTCCCCGACACCCCAACATTCCGATACTCCGATACGAAATTTCATGAATCTCCTCCCTGATTTTCAAGTATCCACCGTGCCAGCTCCAGGTCCTCAAGGGTGGTGATCTTGATATTCCTCCGGTCCCCCTTGACGATCCTGACAGGGTGACCGGCCATCTCTACCAGGGTGGCGTCATCCGTAACCGGGACATCATCCTTTCTCGCCCTGCGGTGGGCTGAGATGATCAGATCCCGGTGAAAGGCCTGGGGCGTTTGGGCCAGCCAGATCTTATCACGATCCAAAGTGGAAGAAACGGACTCGCCGCCGTCCTCTGAGAACTTGACCGTGTCCGTGACCGGAACGGCCGCCACGGCAGCGCCCCACTGAACCGTCGCCGATAAAACCTCCGCCACAATGTGCTCTGTGACAAAAGGCCGGGCGCCGTCGTGGATGAGGACCAGGTCCCTGTCGGCGGGAGCCGCATTGAGCAGTTCCCAAACCGTGCGATTCCTTTCGGTCCCTCCGCCGATCACCTCCATGCGATCCACCAGGCCATATCTCGCAACGACCTCCTCACGGCAGAGGTCCACCTCATCGGGCCGCACGGCTGTGACAATGCGGTCGATATGCTGGCTCCTCAAGAGCGATTCGACCGTTCTGACCAGCATCGGCTTTCCTGCCATCTCGAGGTAGGCCTTGCTGTAGCCCAAACCCATGCGTAAAGCGGACCCCGCGGCGGGAACGATCGTGTGGACTCTGCCTCTCATTAGGATCGGTTCCTAGTTCGAATTCCTGGTTCCTGGTTCTTTAAGTACTGATTTTAAAACAGCTTTCCCTGATCGTCATCCTCCCGGGCTGGAGGAGTATCGGCGGCGCTGTCATCCGTTATCGCTTCCCCTTCAGTTCCGTTGCCAGAAAAGATAAACGTCCGTCTTAACCCCCGGACGAAGGCCTCCACCGTTTCCGGGTCTGCGGAAGCGGATTGCAGCATGTCAAGTTTGGCATCCAGATCGTCAGCATAGTGGATCACCAGGGCTTCGGGAGTGGCAGGTGTTCTGGGAGAGCCGTGTTCCAACTGGCCGTGATGGCTAAGAACAATATGAAGAACCTCCAGAGCCAGATTCTCAGGAAATCCGGGTACACGGCCGACCCATTCGCGGACCATGCCCGTTCCCAGGGTGATGTGGCCGATCAGTTTGCCCTCCGTCGAGTAGCGGAAATCTCCCGCGACCTGATACTCGAGGACCTTGCCGATATCGTGCAGCAGGCTCCCGGTGATCAGCAGATCCGTTCTAAGCCAGGGATGCGCCTCAGCGATCGCCAGGGCCGTGCGGCATACCCCCAGGCTGTGTTCAGCCAACCCGCCTATCCGGGCATGGTGCATGGTGATCGCCGCTGGAGCGGTAAAAAACGACCCCATATGGTTTTCATCCCGCTCCATCTCCATGAAAAGGGCCTTCAGGGCGGGCTCTTTCAGTGCGGACACCCTGCTGGAAAAGTCCTCCCGAAGCCGAGCCTCGGGGATCGACGAGGAGGGGTAAAGGAGACGGGGGTCAACGTCACCACCGGCTTTCTCGATGCGGTCAATGATGAGCTGTTTCCGATCCTGGTAGACGCTTTCCTTGCCCTCCGCCTGGATCGGGTCCCCGGGAACCAGGGCCGGCAGGGATTTAAGCTCCATATCCCAGATGCGCCCCTCTATCTCTCCCCCGGGTGTCCCGAGAATGAGCGCGAGGTAGGGCTTGCCCTGCTTGGTCCTCCGTTCGCTGATCTCCTTGAGAAGGTAGATCTTCCCGAAGGTATCTTTGCCCTTGATGTCCATGGTCATCTCGTTCCTCTCCGCGTCCAGTTCTCCACTAGGACAGCCCGGTTTAATATACCAGGCAAAAGTAATTTACCGCAGAGTACGCCGAGCGACGCAGAGGGAAAAATATTATCTATATACAAGTAGGGGGCTGAAGGGGAACTGGGTAACACCCTCATACTATGTCCTTCTGCTGCTACTGATACTTTTACTTCCCCTACCCGCGTCTTCTGCTTCATACCACATTTTCCATTCTCTGTTCTCCATTCTCTGTTTTCCCATCTCTAATGATCAACCTTCTCCTGGAGAAAAAGGACCATCGCCACATGCCTGGCGAAGAACTCGAGCATGGTGACCGTCTCCTTTGGAATGGGCCGGTGAGTGTGCTTTCGGTCCGCTCCGATGACCCCCAGGACATCGCCGTGATGATCAAGAAGGGGGACGATGACGAAAATTCTGGACCGTATTGCCGGGATTTGACTGTACGGTTCTGCCAACCGCAGCTCCTCCGGGACCGCCGTCTCGCCGCCGAAAAATATGGTTTTCCCCTCCCTGAATGCCTTCGAAATAGCCCCGCCTCTTTTGTCTATGGGCACAGCGATCTTTTCTGGAGGATAGCTCCCTATCCCCACCGACGTCCGGCATTCCAGCATCCCTGTTTTGTGGTTCGGTAAAAACAGGTTCAGGCGGTCCAGCTCGAAGAGTTCCTTGGCCATGATCTCCTGGGTTCCCTGGATCACTCCCTCCATATCCATGTGGTCAAGAAAGGCCTGACTCATCTCGGCCTGAAGCTCGTGCAACCGCATCATATGATGGTTGCTCTCCTGCAGCTTCCTGTTTGCCGCCAGCAGGCTCCCCTGCAGACGGCGCAGTTCCAGCTCCATCTGAACACTGTCCATAAGGGCAGACAGGATCTCCATCTGACCCTCTTCCATCACCACCGCCTCGGGATCAAAAATGAGCAGGAGGATCACCTTCGCGCCTCCTTCCGAGGATCGGACCAGGGACCCTATCCTGCATCCTCCCAGACCCGGGATCTCCATCTCCCTGACCGAATCAGAATCAGCCCATTCCAGTTCCCCCTCCGACCCTCTGACCCACTCCAGCACCTCGGGGGGCGGGTCCTTGAGAAACTCAAGATCCGTGGCCGTATCATCCGTTCCTTTTCTGTGTGACAGGGCGATCCAGGGCGCCTCACAGGCCTTCCGGGTAAATCGGAGGACCGTCTGGTAGACATCGCCGTATTTTTCGGCCGATCTCATTTCCATGACGAACTGATGCAGAAGGGTGATTTCCGCCAGCCGCTTCTCATTGCGGGCGTTGGCTCTTTCCAGGGCAGCGGTGTACCTCCTGATCTCGTCGTGGGTGGCCGCAAGCTGCCGCGCCAACTTTTCAGCCCCCTCCTTTTCACCGAGGGACCTTAAGGAGATCACCCTCAGAAGGGGAGCCAGAAACCACAGCAACCCGATCCGGATCATCAGATCGAACCAATAGGCATCCCCCCAGGTCGGCAGGATGGAGACAAGGTAGACGGCTGTGCACAGGGCCGGGACCACCAGAGCCACCCGCCATGAGGAGAAGGGAGCCCTGAGGGTGATGATGAAGTAGAACAGCAGGTGGAACTCACTGTTCACACCCCCCGTGATGAAGATGAGGGCTCCGGCAAAAAGGATGTCGACATACAGGCTCCAGGACACACCTTCGACCTGTTCCTCTGATCTTCTTTGGTGAAACAGGGTGACAGCGGAGTAGAGAAGAAAAAGGAGGACCAGGACACGGGTAGCTAAAGCTCCCACTGGTTCTTTGCCGAAGAGGCTCCAGTGAAAAACACCCAGGGCAAAAAGTACCCTCAGGGCCAGACTCTGGAACGGGACTGAGAGAAGGCGCTTCATCAGGATTCCACCCGCGAGAAGAACTCTTTGAGGGCCTCGGTCACCAGCCTCATTGTGGGATAATCGATGTTAAAAGCGTTGTCGATACCCGAATGCCTTATGTGGTTGGGATAATCGGACAGCCAGAGTGATCGAACACCCCTCTGGGCAAAGGGTGTGTGGTTGCTTTTGCCGGTCTTGGAGCGAACCCTTTCGGCTTTGTATCCCATCTCCTCGAGGATGTCGCACGCCAGGTGCGACAGTCCTTCGTCCATAACGGCCTCCCGGTCCCGGGTAATGACGCAGAGGTTCGGCCATCCTACGGCGTCCAGGTTCACCACACTGGAGATGTTTTTCAAAAGGTTCAACCGGTACAGGTTGGACGCATGATGTTCAGCTCCGACGCAACCCACCTCTTCACAATCAGCAAAAAGATATCTTACCGGGACAGGCTGTCCCTCACCGAAACCCGCCTTTATGAAAGCTAACATAACCGCGATTCCGGACGCGTCGTCACTGGCCCCGGGCGTCTTCGGCCTGGAGTCATAGTGGGCCGTGAGCAGTGCGTACCGGCCTTCTTCAGAACCTTTCCCGGCCTCGATGTTACGGCACTTTATTCTTTTTCTCCTCGACTTGACCCACAACCTCACCCTGGCGCCACCGGCTTCGACGATCCTCTCGGCAACCGATTTTCTGATGGAAAACCCGGGGATGGGCGCCAGGCTGTAATCACATGCCCCTGAATAGATCTCATCAAAATACTCATTGTACCAGATAAGAGCTCGTGCCCCCTGACGCGCCGCCTCCTGCACCTTAACCGTCTCGTGGCTCTTCCAGAGTCGGGTCAGGTGCACCATCCCCGCCGCGTTGTCCAAGGAGGAATAGTCCTCCTCTCTCGCGTAGCCGACCGGCATGATCTCACCCTCGATCATGGGCAAACTGGGTGATCCGACACCGGGAAGTGATTCGATCGCTTCAAACCCGCGCCCGAGGTCGATCTGGAGCGACCACCGCCTGGGCAGGGTGACATCGACCGTGAACGGGTGAATCCTGGTCCAGTATCCCCATGACTGAAGGAGTTTATGGATGTAGGTGAACGCCTTTCTGTGCCCCCTGTTCCCGATGAAGCGGTCCGGATAATCCATACTCAGTCGGTGCATATGGGTTTTCAGTTCCTCGTCGATCATCGGGGACATTTCTGAATACTCCTCAGGGAGCCTTTCCCTTGATCCGTTCCTCAATAACCCGAAACATTTCTGTCAGCTCACTGCGCATCCGTATCTCTCGCTCGGGAGTCAGGGAAAAAGCCATTTTGGCTGATGAAAGGGCGCCTTTGAGGTCTCCCATGGACAACTGAATCCGGGCCCGGGTGTCAAGGTAAGGGTAGAGGGGCTTGGGAGCCATCTCGATGGCTCTCTCAATGTAGGACAGGGCTGATCGGTAATTTTCCATCCCCATCTCCACCCACGCCAGATTGTTCAGGACCACCGGATCCCCACCGTCCCTTTCCAGCGCCTTCAGATAGTATAATGCGGCCTGGGGCAAATCGTGCCCGGTGTAATAGATATCACCCAGCATCGCATAGGCTTCCGGGCGGTCCGGCTCCCTGTCTGCCGCACCCTTCAACACCGTTTCAGCCATCTGTTCCTGAGCATCGGCAACGTAAAGGGAGGCCAGTTTCAATCGGTCCTGATAGCTCATTTTATCTATCCGCTGCCGATCCAGCGTGGCGCATCCGGTGGACACCAGCGCCACGAGCAGAGCGCCCCGGATGAGAATATGTCTCAAGGTAACCCTCCTCCGGAGAATGGATGCATCCAGGGGTCTGTGGACGACCCCACAATGCTCCCATCTCCCTGTATTTTCCACGACCGGCTGCCGGGACTACCAGTTGAGAGTCCCACCCTATCCCTGGAATGCAAAATCCCTCGCAGAGCCTCACAGACGCCATGGCAATATACAGCAAGCGGAGGCATGCCGCCAGAGGACGGGGACCTCATCGGCAGGGCGCCTTGGAAGGGTTCGTTTCAGCCAGCCTGGCGGTGGACTTGGGGATTTCCTCCGGACCTGCCTTACGAAAGGGGAACCACGATGCTGGCTGGAGGAAAGAGATGGCAGTTGTTGAGATCAGACGGGAAAAAATCCTCACTTGTTTGGGGTTATTTCGGTGATCTTTCCGTCCATACTGCCGGATCGAAAACCCTCCAGATCAACTGTAACGTAGGAGAAACCTATCTCCTGAAGGGTTGAGATGATCCGGTTCAGCAGCTTTTGATCCAGAAGTTCTCCTATTCGGTTCCGCGGCACCTCGATCCGGGCCACATCTCCATGCGTTCTCAATCTGACGATCTCAAAGCCCTGATCCCGCAGAAAGCGTTCACCCGAATCGACCATCCGCAGAGTTTCCGGAATCAGTCTGTCGCCGTAAGGGAATCTCGTAGCCAGGCAGGGGCTTGAAGGACGATCCCAGGTGGCCATTCCCAGCCTTCGGCTCTCCGATCTGATCTCCTCCTTGACCAGGCCCGCCTCACGAAGAGGACTGCGAATTCCCATTTCCTCCAGAGCTCTGATACCGGGTCTGTACCCCCGGGTGTCATCCGCATTGGTACCTTCCACCACCCACGGGATCCCCCTCTCACGGGCCATTCTGGCCAGTTCGGAAAAGATCATCCTTTTACAGACATAACATCTCTCCGGAGTGTTGCCGGCAACCTCCGGCGCGGTGAGGGGATCCATCTGAACCGCAGCGATCCGGACACCCCACTGTCTTGCCAGGTCGAGGGCTTCATGGACCTCCCCTTCCGGAAGGAGAGGTGTGTCGACCGTTACCGCCTGAACTGCTTCCCGACCGAGGGTCTCGCAAGCGAACCGGAGGAGTAGGGAGCTGTCCACCCCCCCCGAGAAGGCAACCAGGACGGATCCCATCTCCCTGATGATGGAACTGAGCCGGCTCATGGGAGATGCCCGCCCCGTCAAGGAAACCGAAGTTGTCGTTCGCCTTGCAGCCATTCCTTTAACCTGTTTGAAGATTGACCGGGGCCCCAGGATGAGAAGCCCCGGCAGGAGTCCTCCGGGATGAATACAGATCAGATATGATAGGTGTAGGGATGATTGTATTCCCTCTCGACCCCCACCTCACGCGCCTGTTCGCAGAGCTGGGCAATGGTTATGGAGTCAAAAAAATCGCCAAGCTTCCTGCTGATGTCAGTCCACATGATGGACGCCACACAATCCTCCTTTCGAGGACAATGCTTCGTCGGGTTTTCACTGGTGCAGAACACCAGCTCAAATGGACCCTCCGTTGCCCTGATTATGTCACCGAGGCTTATCTCGTCGGGTTCCTTGAGCAGGAAGTAACCGCCGCTCGGGCCCCTTTTGCTACCGAGGATACCGGCCTTCTTCAGCTTCTGGAAGATCTGTTCCAGATACCGGGGACTGATCTGCTGCCTTCGGGAAATATCCTTGATCTGGGTGGGCAGTCCGACGGAATGGTATGCGATATCGAAAAGGGCCCTCACCCCGTATCGGCTTTTGGTAGAGAGTCTCATAGCCAAATTTATATCCCCCTTTTTTTGTTTTTTCCGTGTATGAATGAGAGTATTTTTTTACATCGATTTCGTCAAGTATTAAAAAGGGGAGAGAAAGGAGAATGGGGCTTTGAGGCCGTAGACTCGGTCCCCAGTTCTCAGCTCTCACCTCTCAGCTCTGATTTTAAATTCCCGCTAAAATCATTTTGCACCCTTAATTCCCGGAATGATAATCTTGTTCCAGGGGCAAAGATCAATTTACCGGGTTAACACCTTCAACTTTTTGCGCAGGGAAAAACCTTTGAAGCTCAGATCGCTGCATAGCTGGGATCTGTCTCCCCGGGAAGCCGCTGCCGTCCAGGGTAAACTGGCCACAGAGGTGCTGGGGGGAGTTCTTCCCCGGGTGCGGACCGTACTCGGCTGCGACGTTTCCTACCGCCGAAGAACAGGCCGCTTCACGGCATCGGCTGTCCTGCTGAGCGCTCCGGAGATGAAAGTGATCGAAACCTGGACGCAGGAGGGAACGACCCCTTTCCCCTATGTACCAGGTCTCCTCTCCTTCCGGGAGATCCCGCCCCTGTTGCCTTTGCTCGACAGGATACCCGAACCGGACCTCATCCTTGTGGATGGACATGGCATTGCCCACCCCCGGAGGTTCGGGCTGGCATCGCACCTGGGATTGATCACGGGCCTTCCCACCATCGGCTGTGCCAAAAGCCGTCTGATCGGAGAGCATCGACAGCCCTCCGATGAGATGGGAGCCTCCGAATCCCTTTCCCTGGCCGGACAACCCGTCGGTTTCGTCCTCAGATCGCGGAGTTCCTGCAGACCCATTTTCGTGTCACCGGGACACCTCCTCGACCCGGAAGATGCCCTGAAGGGAACCCTGATCTGCCTCAAAGGCTATCGCCTTCCGGAACCGACAAGGCTGGCCGATAAACTGTCGAAGCAGGCCGAACAGGAATAACCATTGTAACGGAGTATCGGGGATGGGAGTATGGGGGAAAGGATGAGGGAGATAGTTTCCAGTTTCCAGTTTCCAGTTAGATATTCGAATATTTGAGATGTGACATATGGAACGGCACCGCCGGAAACAGGAAGAGCGGGAGCCTTTCGTGTAAAGCCAGAGTGTCTTTCTTATTATCACGGATCATCTTTAAAGGAATTTCACTGTGAACTGGAAACCGT
>JBFFDD010000053.1:0-13183 GCA_041559575.1 bacterium | reverse complement strand
CAGGAGTGTCGCGACATTGGCGGCCATGGCCAGATAATGGACCCTTCTTTCGACCAGAGGCAATACGTCCATGGCCGCTTCATCGACGGCGTTCTGGACGTCCCTGCTGGACAGCCCCGCCTTTTTCAGGGCGGCGTGGACGACTCTGGGGACCGGTGTCGAATCGCACAGCTTTTCGGCCCCCTCGATATCGCCCCTGTCGACGAACTCACGGATTTTTTCCAAAAACGCCCGGTCGTCGATACCATATCGGATGGCCAGGAAGAAGATCCTCTCGATAATGAGTGCTGTGGCAAACACGGAAACGACTAGAATGGGATACATGAAAGGGCCGCCGTCCCTGAATGCCTGGGCAATAAGCGCTGTCATCTATAACTCCTCCTGTATCAAGGCCCCGTTCCCAGTTGGGAACGGAGAAAGATCTCCTTCTCAAGGTCAAGAAGATGGGTGCGTTCTATGATGTAGCCCCGGAAGCTCCGCTGCAGGGGAATAGGTTTGAAGCGGATCTTCGTCTTCGGGATGATATAGGTGATCTCGGGGTGTTCAATGACCCCTATAATCTCCGTTTCCTCCATCCTTATGAAGGTGCGAGGTCGATCCTCAGCCCTGCTGGCGGCCGGAGGAAGCAACAGGGCCAGGATTACGGCAACGGTACCAAGGGTCAGTTTCCTTTTCAAGGACCTTCCTCCCGGTCAGCTTTCGGTGCGGAGACGACACCGGAGAGGTAGTCGATCCATCCCCCGACCCTCTGGGCTCCCCCGGCCTCGATCTGCGTGTAATGCCGGTAGTGCTCGATGGCATTGGATGGTTCACCCAGGTAGAGTTCAAAGAGAACGCCGAGGTTCAGATGGATGTCTGGGTGGTTGGTCTCGAGTATTCCTCTCGTGTAAACAGTTCGGGCCTCTTTGAATCGGCCCATGCGGCGAAGGGTCAACCCGAGGTTGAGATAGGCAACGGGATTGGCTTTGTCACTCGTGATGACCTCTCTGAAAGACCCTTCAGCGGATTTCAGATTGCCCCTCTGGAGGTTAAGGATTCCGAGGAGGAGGACGGTGTCCGGGTCAGGACCACCCAGATTAAACCTTTGTTCCAGATCGTCCGCCGCCAGATCCGTACGCCCTTCCTTGAGTTCCAGGAGGGCTCTTGTCTCGAGGATCGATCCTTCGACCGCCTCACCGGGAAGGCTTTTTAGCAGAGCCAAGGCCTCCCTGTTCCTGCCGGTCAGGTCCATGGCCAGGGCCATGTTGTTCAAGGCCTCCCGTTCCTGCGGGTGATCTTCCAGGACAGCGGCCAGCATGTCCCGAGCACTGTCCGGTTGACCCTGCCGCAGCTTCATATAGGCGATGGGACGAAGCGTATCCGGGTTTCTGTTAATATCCCATGCCTTTCTGAAATAGGCCTCGGCGTCAGCAAGGTCTCCCTCTTCCTCGGCCAACCAGCCGAGATAAAGGTGGGCCTCCTCGAAGTCGGGGTCCAGTTCCAGGGATCTTAAAAAGGCATCCCTGGCGGCGGCTGAATCCCCCTTCACCCGGTGGGCAATTCCCAGGAGCAGCCAGGGGTAGGGGTGATCGGGAAGATCCCGGGTGAGGCTTTGGGCGTCGGCGACCAATGACGAGTCGTCCGATGTGTTCGGAAGGGTGAGGCGCACCCTGACGTTTTCCAAAGCCCCGAGGATCTCACCAATTCTCCCCCCCTGGGCCATCCCGGATATCTCAGAGGCCTCTCTGGCCGAAGGAGTGGAGGCAGGGGTTGCAACCGGTGCCTCCTCGAGCAACCCGGAATCAGATCCCGTGGTCGCGCAGCCGGCTGCCAGGGACAGGAGAAGAACCGAAACCGACAACTGTCTGAAAATTAACTCTCTCATTGACTCTGGACCTTCCCCTGGCCACCATCGTTTTCCATGGCCATCAGTACGCTTTCCATGGTGGGGAGAGGAGGGAGCGCAGGCTCTTCCGGTTTTATCACCGTCAGCGGATAGAGGAGCTTTTCCTCCCTAAGATAGGCCCAGGGGGCGAGTTCCGCCATGCGGTGATAGCTTTTTTCGATCCAGGGGTCGAGGATCTCCAGTTCCATGGCCCTCTGGATATTAACTTTGTAGGCCTGAAGGGCTTTCTCCTCGAAGGGATAGGCCATCTCGTCGAGGAGGAGATCATACTCCTCCAGTTGACTAACCGTAAGTCCGTTAGGTCGGGGCGAATGGAGGATCTCATCCTTGAACTGTTCGAGGGACCGGCCGATGAAAAAGTTCGAGGCCGTGCTGACCTCAGCGACTTTGAAACTCCCGGCGTTGACAAAATTCCTGATCACCTCCTGAAGGAGCTTCCTTTTGAGGTTCACTGTTTCCTCGATGGGTGGCGCGATAACAATCGCCTGGTAGCGGGAGTATGATTCCTGAGCGATCCTGAGGGAGGCCCTGGCCGCGTGAACGGCAGTGGCTTGGGTCTTACTGCCTTCACTGTGGACCTGGATGGCACGGAGATAGGATTGTTTCGCCGCAGCCCAATTCCCGGCCGTTTCAAGATCCTGCCCGAGGAGCAGGAGTTGTTCCGCCAGGCCGTCATCGGAGCCTTCGTATTCGTCGACCGCCTTCTGCCTGATCTCCGAGGCTCTCTCGTAGGATCCCCCGGCCCGGAAAAGGTCGGCTGATTTGATCAGAGCCGTCACCCGTTGCCCTCCATCGAGGCGTTCTGCAAGGGCCATTGAGTCGACCGCGGCTCTGATGGGGTTCCCGAGGGCCTCCAGAATCAGAACCGACATCTGAAGGGCCTCCTGGGCGAGATCCGACTCCTGGTAAACAGAAGCCAGTTCCTCGAAAAGATCGGTGGCCCGCATTTCGAGGCCCATCTGCCGGTAGAGTTTCCCGGCGTTGTACAGGGAAACCTGAGCGACATCGGCATCGGGAAATGTCCTGTAAATCTTCTCAAATCTCTCAGCGGCCGATATGATTCTGTTCTGTTGGCCCAAGGTCTCCGCGAATTTGAACAGAGAGTAGATGTGGAGTTTCTTCGCTTCGGCCGCTTCGCCTTGATTGCTGGCCTTTCTCCATGCCTCCTTAAACCAAACAGAGGACTGCTGGTAGTCGTCTTCCTGGAAAAAAGTCCTGGCTATATGGAGTCGAGCGGTCTCTGATTCCGGCGTTCCCGGGTAGGTCCTTATCAGACTGGCGAATACGCCTCTGGATTCAGACCGCTTTCCCACGTTGCCAAGGATGTTTCCCAGGGCTATAAGTGCTTTTGGGGTAGCGGTATTTTCCGCTGCGGTCTCCCGGAGCAAATTGACTGACGAGGTCAGGAGATCGAGATCCACAACCTTCCGGTTATCGTAGATTCCCAGCTGGTAATTGACCGATTGAACGATGGCCTCTTCCGACCATTCACCGCATCCTTCCGAGGAGGCTAATTGGTTGAGGGCAACAGCCGCATCGGGGTACATATCGAGTTCAAGCAGGATCTGTCCATTCAGATACCTGATCCGGCAAGGCGGGGCCTCCCGGACCAGCTCGAGATAGTTCTTTACATCCTGAAGAGCTTTTTCGAGCTCAGATACCGTCCCTCCAGCCTGAAAACGGGCCCGGCGCTTTTCAGCGGCGGACTCCAGGCTGGACAAAATCCATGACCTTGCTTCAAGGCGATCCTCTTCACTGGCGGCTTTGTGCCAGGGTGAATTCGGCCCGATAACAGTCCGGTAGGCTTCAATAAGGTTCAACGCGGCCAGTTCGTTCCCTCTGATATGATAGGATTCGCCCAGTTGAGCCAGGGCCGAGGGCAGGTCCCGTCCCTGCGGGTAAATCTCTTCATAGGTCTTGAAGGTTCCTATGGCCTCAGGATACAGGGACCGATCCTTGTAGATCTCCGCCAGCCGCAGGAGGATCCTGGATGAGACGAGGTTGTCTTTACGGCTGGCGATCCTCCGCGACAATGCCGGGGTTCCTCCCCTTTCCGCGTAGGATCTGGCAATGATGTCGATGGATTCCTCCGCCAGACTGTCCGCGGATGTTCCTCGGGAGCGGTCGAGGTCCAGAAGGGTGAAAAAGGTATCAATGGCCTCTTCATATCTGTCCAGGTTGTAATAGCACCAACCCAGTTTGTACAGGGCCTTGTCGGCGTAGGTCTCATCCCCGCTGTCGGCAACCATTCTGTAATGCTCGATGGCTTTGGGCAGTTCCTCCAATTCGAAGAAGTGCTCCCCTAATCTCATGTGGATCTCAAGGGCGTACCGGGTGCGGGGATAGTCTCTGATAAGCCTTGCATATTCAACAGCGGCCTGATCAGGATCCCCCTGTTCGGTATAGCAGTAAGCGAGACCGTACAGGGCATCCTCTACAAGGGGATGGCCCGGAAAACGGCTGACAACGGTTCTGTACGCCTCAATAGCCAGGGAAAAGTCCGGTTGCAGGTCTGCCCCCTCGCCCTTTTCCTCCAACACCCATCTGATCCTTTCCCTCTCCGATTCGAACAGGAGTTCCGCCAGGCGGAAGGAGGCCTCGGCCATGAAGTTATTATTGTTGTCTGGGAACCTGTCAGTCAGAGTCCGGTAAAGTTCTATGGAGCGGTTCCTGGCTTCCGATTCCTGTCTGGCGAGAAATCTGGTGCCTTCACGTCTGGTCCTCTCCACCAACTGCTGTATCCGTGCGACATCGCCCTTTCTGGTCCGGTCTATCTCGCGCGACAGAAGCGCTTCCCGCTCCCTCTGAGAGAGTTTTTCCTCGGGAGGAGGGGCTGTGGCGCATGAAACCGTCATCAGAACGGCTATTGTGGCCAGGGTTCTCCTCACGGGACCACTTCCTGAAGGGCTTTGAGCGTCTCATCCATTCTCTTGATCTCGATGTCCGCTGCCGTAAATAGGGCAAGTGCTTCCGCTTCGTCGAGGTTTTTGGACGTTTTTTGAGCCAGGTGAAGAATCCGAACAGTTCTCTGGCTGAGAACCCGGGACCGGATATCGCCAAGCCTTTCCTTTATCGGCGATTCCATCCGATTAAGGTCTGCTTTTACATCGGAGATCGCTCCCTGAAGCCGGATTTCCCGATCCTGGAGCCTGTCAAGAACCGTCCCGGCTTTCTCCTTGATCCTGCCCGCATCCGTGGTCTGGCCGGTGATCCGCTCACCAGCCCTGGATTCATATCTGACCGCCTCACCCTTGACCAACAGCCAGATACGACCTTCCAAAGCCTTTAGTTCGGACCGGAGTCCGGTCAGTTTTTCACGGGATTCGATGAGCCCGGTGTAGGCGTTCTCCCGAATCCTGTACAGTGCCTTGCCCTCCTCCGTATCCGGCGAGGAATCGCGGATCTTTTCAATGACTTCGGAAAAACTGCTGACCTTGGAAACATCCGACTGGGTCGATCCAAGTTGTCTGTCAATGGTTGAGACACGACCAAGGATTTCAATCACTCTTTGATTGGCAAAACGCTCCAGCGATGCCTGTTCGAGGGAGCGGGCCAGGTATTCCCGGGACGATGGCAGGCTCAGCTGGGCGCTTTGCAGGCTGTTCTCGATGGTACCCATCTCACGGGTCCGGTCATCGTTCCACCTTGCCTCCCAGTCGAAGAGCATGAGGGCATTGCGAAGAACACCCTCCAGCTTGCCGATCTCTCCTCTCATCTGATCTGCGGCTTTCAGGAGCCGGGTCATCCGTATGATACGGCGGTCGGCGGCTACCTCAGCCAGCCAGGCCCTGATGAAAGAAGGGACCCGATTCAGGGCTTCCAGAGGCGGGGACTCGCCCCTTGCCACGCTGTCCAGGATCATGGAAAAGTCGCTTCCCGGCCGCAGATCACGCCCGGTGAGGGAGCGGAGCCAATCCCTGAATTCCTTGATCCGGCGGATCTCCCCTTTCATGATCTGGGCCGCGTTATCGTACAGTCCCAACTCGCGATAGATGAGGGCGAGATCCAGGGCAGCTTGGCGGGAAAGGGGAGAATAGGGATGCTTGTCCAGCAACTCCTGTAGACGAACGGCCGCTCCGGTCAATTCGTCATCCCTGATCAGGGACCACCCCAGACCGAAAAGGGCTTCGGCAGCAAAAGGGCTGTCAGGAGGAATGGCCAGAAAAGCCTGTCTGGATCCTCGATGATCCTGAACTTCAAGGTAGGTAAAGCCCAGCATGAGATAGACGAGATCCGTTGCTCCAGACGTTTCCGGTGTTCGGAAGCCTTGCAGGACGGAAAGGGATTGATCCAGGCCGCTTTCAGAGGCCTCTATTCCGGCTGCTGTCATAACGGATAGGGGAGTGGGCTCCAATCCCGACTTCCGGCGACGGGCGATCAGGTTGGCTGCCCTGGCAGTTTCACCCCTGTCCAGAAGAAAGGCAGCGAAACGATCGGCGGCCCTCAGGGGAATCCTTTCATCCAACGATGGGGAAAAGGGAACGGGTAAACCGGGCACGACCCTGGTGATGTCAATGTACAACATGAGGGAGTCCGCCCATAAGGGATCCTCCGGTTGAGCTTCTCGGAAGTATGTCTTCAGGATTTGGGCTGCCCGGTTAAAAAAACCTGTCTCCGAGAGCGATCTGGCGCGATAGGAGACTCCCTTTGCTCCCGAAAACTGACCCTCTTCGCTTCTCCTCATCATACCGATACGGTCAGATCGGAAGTGGTCGGTTATTATGAGACGATCCACCAGGTTTCGGTCAGGCGGCAGCGGCGCCCTGAGGAGAATAGAGTCTGCCTGGGTCCGGTTCACCAGGCCCGGACAGACAAGGGCAACGGTCAAAATGGCGGCAGTTAGGGATCTGGTCAATCAGAGCTCCTTCGACCAGTACTTGGCTGAAAAATGATACCCGCTGTCCTCGTCCTTCTTCATGTAGGACAGAATGACCTCAATGAAGTTCGCCGAAGCACGGCGGGGCTCGAACTTAAAGGTCGCCTTGGGTGGATGTCCTTCCGTGGACGCGTTCGCGCTTGCCCGCATGATCCCGCGAACAGCGATGTTGTGGGCCCCCGGCTCTATGATCCCGGAGTAGACCTCCAGAGCGCCCCCTTTAAGGAGAATGAGGCGATCGTTCTCGCTCAGCTGTCTGGCCGCCAGGAGCTTGCCATCGAGATGAAATTCCACGGAAAGGGGAGTGGACTCGGTATAATCCGTCTGGGAGAAAAAGAGGGAGAAGGAAGTGATTTTGGGATCAATGAGATCCTCCAAGAGACTGTCAACCCTCTTTTCAATAAGGATGAGCTCCTCCTCGATCTCTGTGAGTTCCTGTTCGAGCTGTTCAAGAGGCTCCGGTTCGGCATCGGCCAGGCAGACAGGCAGGAAGGACAGCACCGTTCCGGCGATGATCAACGAAATGAGGATGAGTGCAGGCTTAAGGGTAGGGGTCTTCATCGTATTTACTCTCCTGGTCTCTGATCTTTGATCCCCAATCTCCAATTTCCAATGTCAGATTTCAAATCTCTCACTCCCCTTAACGTTCAAGGAAGATCTCCTCCGGCAGTGAGATCCGGGTTACGATCCATTCGGCCTCACTGCCCGGGGACATGGCCACCGGACCGAAGACCCGGGTGACTCTTCTGGCCGGGTCAGCCGGGTGAAAGACAACCGTGACTTTCGCCCGGCACGATTCGCCGGTCAGCGAATGATGGTACCGTGCCCCGATTTTATACACCCCCGGATCCCCTTCCGAAAGGCTGAAAACCTCCGGACCAAATCCATCCCGATCGTCGAGGTCCAAGCCGCCTCCCGGAATCGCCTCTGCGCTCTCATAGGGGTCCAGGGCGTTATAGTAGGTGTGTTTCCCTCCCGGCCCCCAGACGTGAAGATCAAGGTCGATACCTGACCTGTCCCAGGTAAGGTAGACCACCAGATCCTTAGGAGACATGTTGATGGTCGCCACGGAGATTTCCGAGCTGGTGGCCGTTTTTCCGAACACATCCAGGACCTCCACCATCAACCTGTTGTCCTCTCTCAGGAGAACCACCGGTTGAGCGAAACTTCCATCACGATCGAGATTGATCATCCGCGGCGTATCGTTGAGGAACAGAAACCCTTCCTTAAGAGGGGTGGCCGACCGAATTCTGCCGGCCACTTCGATGACCGGTGAGCTGGTTGTATTGAAGACATCCCCTTCCCTGGGCCTGATGAGATCGACCTCCGGAGGGGGCGGCCTATAGGTTACTTCCACCTGGTCCTTCCCGAAATCACCGCTTACGTCCCACGCCATGACCTCAATGATGTTTTCGCCGTTGCTCAATACAGCTTCGCTTTCGATCCTGGAATCCTGAACGGCCACCAGGGTTGAGATCCCGTTGACAGTCAGCAGGGCAGTTGTTGAACCCCCCTCAACGACAGCCCTGACTCTCTGATAGGCCCTGCCCACGACCCCAGGGGAGGGTTCGAGGATAAGGATTTTGCCGGAGGCTGTGATGGGCTGGGGCTGTGAATGAACCACTCTGCTTTCCAGGCCCGAAAGGCTGATCACAACTCTCCTGTTCGGAGACTGGGATCGATAACCTCTCGCGTCAGTGAGCGGAGACGATTCCCCCGCTGACTGGATGGTAAGCCTTTTCGCCTGGAATCCAGGGATCTTTTCCAGTTCGAGGGCGACCTGCCGGGCGTAGAAATAACCAATTGCGCGATTCTGGTCAGGAGCACCGATGGTGTCCGTGTGCCCGGTCACCGTCAGGTGCAGGGAGAGGTCCTTGTCCATCAGGCGCTTCAGGGTGTGGATGCTGTTTTTTTCCTCATCGGTGGCGGCGGTGTAGGTCCAGGCGGGATGGACCACCAGCTGTTTTCCTTCGGCCGATGCCCCCTTACCAGGAGGGACTTTTGGTTCCACTGAGAATCCCGCTGATGGAAAAAGGAGGATCAGAGAGATGACGAGGAAACGCAGGGATTGAGACATCAGCATCTTTTACCACGGGTATGGGTCAGATTCAAGAAATGGGACTGGGAGGACAGGTTACAGCTGGCGGCCCTGCCGGAGGTTTCAAAGAACAGAATTATGAGCACTGGTAAGGTCAATTTGGCCATAGAGGAAATATTCACCGGAAACGATCGACCAGCCTTTCGATTGAATTCCGATTTTGGTTTTTCCACCTTGCTGCATCTCCAATATGGATTTGTTGACGTCGGACTGGAAACTGGAAACCGAAAACTGTAAGATCGTCGAGTGAACAGGAGATCGACGAGAGTCGCCGCCATCGATGCTGGGACGAACACGATAAGGTGTCTGGTGGGACGATTTTCCTCAGGCGTTCTTCAACGGGATGTGATCGAGAGATCGATCATTCGGCTCGGTGGGGGGCTCAGGGAAAGCGGCGATATCTCACTGAAGGCCATGAACCGGGCCCTTGATCTCTTTGGTGAATATTCCCGAATGATACATCGGTGGAATGTGGAAAAGGCATGGGCAGTCGGAACCAGCGCCCTGAGGGATTCCCCGACGGCCGGGGCATTTCTGGACCAAGCCCGTGGGATCCTCGGATTTCCTCTGGACGTGATCGACGGACAGGAGGAAGCCCGCGTGACCTCACTCGGTGTCAGGGCGGGTATAGGGTATATTGACAGCGGGGTCATCGTCGATATCGGTGGAGGGAGCACCGAGTTGGCCTTGATCGACAAAGGAAGGGAGAGAACCCGGGCCAGCATCCCCGAGGGTGTTGTTCACCTCACGGAGAGATATCTTTTTTCCGATCCCCCGGGACATGAGGAGTTAAACAATATCAGGGACTCCATTAAGACCCTGATCGGGGGCATTGCCCTCGGTGGAGTCAGCTTTGTTGGCACCGCCGGGACACCAACGACCCTTGCGGCGCTCGATTTGGCCATTGACGAATACGATCCCGCTCTGGTAAATGGTCACGTCCTCCCATTCCATCGCATCACTGAACTTGTCGCTCAATTATCTTCGCTGACATCGGCTCAGAGGCTTGCTCTGCCGGGTATGGAAAAGGGAAGGGAAGATCTGATCATCACCGGTGCCATCATGATCGAGGAGTTCATGAGGAAGGGCGGATACAAGGAGCTCCTGGTCAGCGACTGGGGCCTGCTCGAGGGAGTCGCCATCGAATGCGCTGTGGGGGGACGGGGGTACGATGTCAAGGCCGTGACTCGTAACTTGTGAATAGTGATTCGCTTTCAAATCAACTGTTTCATCAATCTGCTATCATGAGGTTCCAAGGCGAGAGCAAATCACGAATTACGAATCACAAATCACGTGAATGTTTCTAAAATCCAATAGGAATTACCATGGACCGGAAGACAGAAATTAAGCGTCAGTTGGAGATAATTTCTCGGGGAGTGGTCGATTTCATCTCCAGGGAAGAGTTGGAGAGGAAGCTGGAACGGTCCCTCGAAACAGGTAAGCCGATCCGGGTGAAGGCGGGGTTCGATCCAACGGCGCCAGACCTGCACCTGGGGCACACTGTTCTTCTTCACAAGATGAAGCACTTTCAGGACCTCGGTCATCACGTTCTTTTCCTCATAGGGGATTTTACCGGGATGATCGGGGATCCCACCGGGAGGTCGGAGACGCGCAGGGCCCTTACCGAGGATGAGGTTCGGGTGAACGCGAGGACCTATCAGGAACAGACCTTCAAGGTTCTGGATCCCGACAAAACAGAGGTGGTGTTCAACAGTACCTGGATGAAGGAGATGAATGCCCAGGATCTTATCGAACTGGCCGCCAGATACAGTGTCGCCAGGATGCTCGAACGGGACGACTTTAGAAAGAGGTACACCGAGCAGCGCCATATCAGCATTCACGAGTTCCTCTATCCGCTTGTCCAGGGATATGATTCAGTGGCGATCAGGGCTGATGTGGAACTGGGAGGCACCGATCAGAAGTTTAACCTCCTGGTGGGAAGGGACCTGCAGCGCTCATTCGGGCAGGAACCGCAGGTAGTCATCACCATGCCGCTCCTCGAGGGAACCGACGGTTTCCAGAAGATGAGCAAGTCCTACGATAACTATGTGGGCGTCACTGAATCGGCCCCGGAGATGTACGGTAAACTGATGTCCATATCCGACGACCTGATGATCCGTTACTACGAGCTTCTCAGTTCCATAACCAACGAGGAGCTTGAAAAACTGCAGGCCGAAATGGAATCGGGGAACACCCATCCGATGGAAGCCAAGCACGCTCTTTCCAGGGAGATCGTGATCCGTTATCACGATGAGGCGGAGGCGATCCGGGCCAGGGAAGGCTTCGACAGGATCTTTTCCCGCCGGGAGACCCCGGAGGAAATGCCCCTTTACAGCCTCGGGGGGGAGACAAAGTGGATCGCCCACATCATGACGGCATCAGGACTGGTCTCAAGCACCTCCGAAGCGATGCGACTCACCGCCTCCGGGGCAGTGAGTATTGATGGTGAGAAAGTTACCGACAAAAGGCTCGAACTTTCGCCGGGTCCGGAAAGGGTCATGAAGGTCGGAAAACGCCGGTTCCTGAGAATTGTGGATTAGGGGCCGTCATCAGGACCGGATCTCTTTTGACCGCAGCGGCAAGATCGCCCAGGTGACAAAATGGCAACCAGGACGACGAGGAACAGAACCAGTATCGGATTGAAATGGGCCCTGCCCGCCGCACTGTTTGCAGTTCTGTGGCTGATCATCGTCTCGAACGGAAGACAGCAGGCCGAGGCCAGGCCCGTCCACGAGGTCATCGAGTCCCTTTCGGTCGATCCCGACCTGATCATGAGGCCAAATGCGAGGAGGTTTGCCGATGGCCCCCTTGTCAGAAGAGCCCTGGAGAGGGCCTATACGCCCGAGGTCAGGATCCAGCTTGAGCACTTCCTCACCGACAAGAGGGACGAGATCCGCAGGAGCCTGGCCTTATCTACACGCTACCTGGAGGAGATGGTTCCGATCCTCGAGGGATTCGACCTGCCCGGCGAACTCGCCTATCTGTGCATCATTGAAAGCGGCTACCAATCGGCGGCCAGAAGCCATGCCGGGGCAGTGGGAATGTGGCAGATGATCAGAGCCACTTCCAGACGGTTCGGTCTGAGAACCAACAGCTGGGAGGATGAAAGGCTGGATTTCAGAAGGAGCACGGAAGGCGCGGCGCGGTTTTTGAAGTACCTTCTGGGCCGATTTGAGGATTGGGACCACGTTCTGGCAGCCTACAACGCGGGGGAGGGGAGGGTCAGAAGGGCCATCTCCAGAGCCAGGAGGCATGGACGCCAACCGATTATGAAGAACCTGCGGTTACCGCGGGAAACGAAGATCTACATACCGGCTTTCTATGCCGCCCTACTGATCGCTCTGGACCCCGAGCGATACGGCATATTCCCTGACTACCATCCACCGCTCGATTATCTTGAAGTTCAGATTCCGGGAGGGATCAAACTTGATACCCTGACTAAGAGGCTTGAGGTAAATTCCGAACAGATCAGGACCCTGAACCCATCCCTCACCAGGGACCGGATCCCTCCGGTAAGAGGCGGCTACACCCTTCGCATTCCCTGCTCCCTGGACAAAGAACACGTTCAGAGAGTTGCCAAGGCATTCACCGAGGTCAGGTGGATCGAGTACAGGGTGAGAAAGGGCGACACCCTCTGGGATATTTCCCGCCGTTTCGGGGTCAGCACAGGGCATATTGACAGGGTCGGTGGAAGGGCACGGTCGAAATCCCTTATTTTTCCGGGAGAGCTTCTGATGATCCCCATTTCAGAGGCGCGTTTCATCCCCGGGGGAACCGGTTAACAATATTATTTTCCCGGTAAAAAAAAACCTCTTGACACCGGGGGGATGAATGGATATATTGCGCCGCTGTTGCCTCAGTATTTCCACGGGGCAAGGACTCTGAAATCACTGCCGTAAAATCTTGACAATAGCTACCAACTCCGGTAGAAGTTAAGTTACCGGAGTTTCGTTTCTGATCTTTGAAAACTAAATAGCGACAGCTTCAACCGTCTGGGTAAGTCATTTACTTTGATAATGAAAACCATTTGGTTTTCCAGGATTTAACTGGAGAGTTTGATCCTGGCTCAGAACGAACGCTGGCGGCGTGCCTAACACATGCAAGTCGTACGTGAAATCCGCTTTCGGGCGGAGAGTAAAGTGGCGCACGGGTGAGTAACGCGTGGGTAATCTGCCCCGAGACCTGGGATAACCCGCCGAAAGGCGGGCTAATACCGGATAATGTCCCTCCACACAAGTGGTTGGACCAAAGGTGGCCCTGCTACCGGCTCGGGATGGGCCCGCGTACCATTAGCTTGTTGGTAGGGTAACGGCCTACCAAGGCT
>JBFFDD010000052.1:0-13199 GCA_041559575.1 bacterium | reverse complement strand
GCCTCCGTCACTCCGGTGGTTGTTGGGGCGGTCCTCTCCCTGGCCTTTCCCGGCCAGGTCCACTGGTTCCTCTTTCCTCTGGTCGTGATCTGTTCAGTGCTGCTTCACGCGGCGACAAACGTGGTGAGCGAGTATTACGATTTCCGGCACGGCGTGGACCGGCCGCACACCTACGGCTCCAGCAGAGTCCTGGTCGAGGGGCTTCTCACCCCGAAAGAGGTGCTGACCGGCGGCATCGTCCTGTTCGCGGCAGGGTTTGCCCTGGGATTGACCATGGTTTTCTTCAGGGGAGCACCTGTTTTCTGGCTGGGGGTTGTCGGACTCCTCGGCGGCTACTTCTACACCGGAAATCCGGTCGGGTATAAATACATTGCTTTGGGTGACTTCCTGGTGTTCACCCTCATGGGTCCGCTGATGGTAATCGGGTCCTATTACGTGCTCACCGGCAGTTACTCCCCCAGTGTGCTTTACGTATCGCTTCCCATCGGTTTCCTGGTGGCGGCCATCCTGCACGCGAACAACCTCCGTGACATCACCCACGACGCAGAAGCCAACGTTCGCACTTTGGCTAACCTGGTCGGTCTGAAGAACGCCAGGGCTATCTACTACCTTCTCGTCTCCGGCGCCTACGTCAGCGTGATCGTCATGGTCATCACCGGTATCATCGGACCCTGGACCCTGGTCGTGTTCCTGAGCGTTCCGCCGGCGGTAAAAAACCTGAGATCGATCCGCGGGGCCACTCAGGAAAACGTGGCCGCCATCGCCATGATCGACGTCCAGACGGCCCAGCACCACTTCCTGTTCGGCCTCCTGCTGGCTGTCGGTATCGGCCTGTCCACCGTTTTGTGAATCTGAAACCAGTTGTAATAGGGTTTGCCGGCGCGGCGGTGTTCTGGTGTTTCATGTTCTCGCCCCTGACGGCGGGAATGGCGAACTTCTGGCTCACCATGACGATGGCCACCGGGATACTCACCGCATGGAGTCTGGCCAATGACCGGGGACGGCTTCGGGAGCTATACTCGTTCCAGTCGAAGTGGATCTTCATCGGCGTCCTTTCGGCCGCAGGCCTCTATCTTCTATTCTTCATCGGTGACCGGGTATCCACCCTCCTGTTCGATTTCTCCAAACCACAGGTCGCCGGAATCTACTCCACCAGGTCCCAGGCGTCGCCGGTTCTGATCGGAACCCTGCTGCTGGTGTGGATCGGCCCGGCAGAGGAGATCTTCTGGCGCGGTTTCGCCCAGAGACGGATGGCGGCCCGATTCGGTGACTGGAAGGGATTTCTGATCACTACGGCGGTTTACGCCCTTGTTCACATCTGGGCGTTCAATTTCATGCTCTTTATGGCATCCCTGATCTGTGGTCTTTTCTGGGGGTGGATGTACATGAGATACAGGTCTGTCTGGCCCGGCCTGATCTCCCACGCCCTTTGGGACCCGGCGATCTTCGTTCTGTTTCCGATCCAATGATCCCCATACCCCGTGTTCCGGACCGCCAGCGTCCCATGCTGCGTTTTCTCCTCATCCTCAGCGTCGCTTCAATGGCTGGACTCCAGGGATGGAGAACCCTGCTCAACAACTTCGCGGTGGAGTGGGCCAACCTGGATGGCCACCACATGGGGATTGTCCAGGCGGTCAGGGAGGTCCCGGGATTCCTGGCACTGCTGGCTGTCTGGGTGATGGTGTTAATCAGGGAACACCGCCTGTCGGCCCTCTCCATTCTGGTTTTGGGACTGGGTGTAGGGATAACCGGTTTCTTTCCCAGTTTTGCGGGGCTGGTGGCAACAACCCTGCTGATGAGCTTCGGCTTTCACTACTACGAGACCACCAACCAGTCCCTGACCCTGCAATATTTCGATCCTTCCACCGCCCCCCTGGTTCTGGGTGCCGTACGCAGCCTTTCGGCGGCAACCAACATCGCCGTTGGGATCCTGGTTTTTCTGATGAGCATGGCCATGGACTACCGGGCCATGTTCCTGGTGATCGGGACCCTGGTGCTCGGGGTGGGGATTTGGGGTCTGAGACAGAACCCGGTGGACCTCGACCTGGTGCCGCAGAGAAAACACATGGTCTTCCGGTGGAAGTACCGGCTCTTCTATTTTCTTACCTTTATGGCCGGGGCCCGGCGGCAGATCTTCATCGCCTTCTCGGTCTTTCTTCTCGTCAAGGTATTCGGGTTCAGCGTCCGGGAGGTGACCGTCCTGTTCGTAGTCAACAACGTCATCGGATATTTCGCCGCTCCCATGTTGGGCAGGGGCATCGTCAGGTTTGGAGAACGCCGGGTACTGACCATCGAGTACGGTGGCATGGTCCTGATCTTCCTGGCCTACGCGGTGACCACGTCACGGTGGGTGGCGGCAGGGCTGTACGTGGGGGACAACCTCCTGTTCAACCTCTCCATGGCCATCCAGACCTACTTTCAGAAGGTCGCCGACCCGGGGGACATCGCCCCCAGCATGGCGGTCGGCTTCACCATCAACCACATCGCTGCGGTAGTGCTTCCGGTCATCGGCGGGTTCCTGTGGGTGGTCGACTACCGGATCCCCTTCATCGCCGCCTCGGTCCTCAGCCTGATCTCCCTCATCGCTGTGCAGAGGATACCTGGAAATGGAGAATGGAGATTGGAGAATGGAGGGCTGAGTGCTGAGAGCTGAGAACTGACACGCTAGAATTTACGACTTATCGACTGATCGATTCAACGGAGAATCGGCACATTCGCATTGTCGGAAAATCGTAACCTCGTTCAGTCGTTCCTGTAACCTTTCCCCTTTCCACTTGTTCCTTTTCACTGCGCCCGACGGGCGCTCCGCCTTGCCCTCTCTCCCCGTCTCCCCTTCCCAGAAAGTATCCCCTTTTTCCCCTTCCAAAAACCTCTCCTGGCCCTTAACATAGGCGAAGACCATTGAACCGGGGGAAGGTTGGCCGCCTGCTATACTGGTTTTATGGCCAAAAAGGAATCCCAGAGAATTGTCCATGCTCTGAGCAAACTGAGACTTCACCAGCACGTCTACCTGTCGCTGGTGGCCATCCTCATCGGCTTTCTCGGTGGTTACGGTGCTCTCCTGTTCCGGTTCGCCATCAAGTTCGCCCAGTACGGATTCTACCAGAACACTGACGATGTTCTGACCTTCCACCGCCATCTCCCCCTCCTTTTCAAGATCGGCATGCCCGCCCTCGGCGGCCTCATCGTAGGACCCCTCATCTACTTCGGTGCCCGGGAAGCCAAGGGACACGGGGTCCCGGAGGTCATGGAGGCTGTCTCTCTGCGAGGGGGCCGGATACGGGCGAGGGTGGCCCTGGTCAAGATCCTGGCCTCGGGGATCTCCATCGGCTCCGGGGGCTCCGTTGGACGGGAAGGGCCCATCGTCCAGATAGGCTCATCCATCGGGTCCACCCTGGCCCAGATACTGAGGGCCCCCTCCCTCCGCCAGCGGACCTTCGTGGGCTGCGGCGCCGCTGCGGGAATCGCGGCCACCTTCAACGCCCCCATTGCCGGTGCCCTGTTCGCCGCCGAGGTGATCCTGGGCGATTTCGGCTTCACCACTTTTTCCCCAGTGGTCCTGTCCTCAGTGACCGCCACGGCCATCTCACGCCACTATTTCGGCGACTTTCCGGCCTTCACCATCCCGATCTACAAGTTGGTTTCCCTGTACGAATTTCTCTTCTATCCGCTGCTGGGGGTCGTCGCCGGTGCTGTGGCCGTGTTTTTCACCGTCACGCTTTATAAGTTCGAGGATCAATTTGAAGCGCTCAAAATTCCTGAATACCTTAAACCGGCCCTGGGTGGCCTCATTCTGGGCCTGATCCTTCTGCAATGGCCCCATGTGTTCGGGGTGGGTTACGGATCCATCAACCTGTCCCTCACAAATGATCTGCCGGCCATGCTCCTGCTGACCCTTGTGTTCGTCAAGATCCTGGCCACCTCCATAACCATCGGCAGCGGCGGGTCAGGGGGGGTATTCGCACCTTCCCTGTTTATCGGCGCCATGACCGGAGGCTTCTTCGGCTGGGGAGTTCACGAACTCTTCCCCGCCATCACCGGCGATTCCGGAGCCTACGCCCTCGTGGCCATGGGCGCGGTGGTCGCCGACACCACCCACGCCCCCATTACCGCCATACTCATTATCTTCGAGATGACAGCCACCTACAAGATCATCCTGCCCCTGATGTTCGCCTGCATCATCAGCACCCTGGTGGCCACCTCCATCAAGAGCGGCTCCATCTACACCATCAAGCTTTCCCGCCGCGGTGTCGAGCTGATGCAGGGTTGGGAACAGAGCATTCTGCAGGCCATGAAAGTCAGCGACATCATGCGCGAACAAGTGGTAACCGTCCCGGAGGGCATGAAACTGGGCGAAGTCATCGACCGCCTGAAGGACCAGGACGTGTCCTACCTGCACGTGGTCAACAACCAGGATGAGCTGACCGGCATCATCTCCTTCAGGGACATACGGTCCGCCCTCCAGGAGGAAGCCCTTAACAGTCTGGTTATCGCCCGGGACGTGGCTACGGTGGATATCATCACTATCCATCCCACGGACAGCATCCTGCTGGCCCTGCAGAGAATGGGCAGCAGGGGGATCTCCCAGCTCCCGGTCATCTCCGACGATGACGGCAGAAAGATCATCGGCACGGTGAGCCAGCGCGACGTGCTGGCCGCTTACGACAAGGCGGTGCTGAACCGGGAGATCGAGGGATATTGAGGGTGGTGGAAAGTAACAAGTGGATAGGGGAAAGAACCAGACGAAGGAGTAAGACGAAGACGAAGAGAGGAAAGTCAGTTTCTAGGATCTAGTTAAAGAACAGTGTCTAGTTTCTGGTTCTAGTGTCTCGTTGCAACTGCGTCTTATCTAGAAACCAGAACTGGAACTAGAAACTATCCTTTCCCTGGAAACCAGAACCAGAAACGAGAAACCGTATATTTACGAATAGCGAATCACGAATAACGAATCACAAATCACGGCACTTCAACTGAATACTGAATCCTGACTCCTGAATACTGTTTTTTCCCAGTTCCCAACATCTCATTCCTCCCCCACCTGCCCGGCCGCCTGGGTGGCCGGCCGCAGGGCACCGATGGAATCGTAGGTGTACAGGGCGAGGCCGGCCCAGATAAAGCCGAATGTCAGCATGTGGGCGAGGGTGAAAGTTTCGCCGAACAGGAAGACGGCCCAGGTGAAGTGACCGGTGGGAAGGATGTACTGCATGACCCCCAGGGTGGACAACCGGAGCCGGTGCAGGGCCTTTCCGTACATAATGAGGGGAGTGGCCGTGATCACTCCGGCCATGATCAGAAGCACGTTCATCCCCATACCTCCGGCCATGAAGGCGGCCTCACCGCGAGCCATGGCCGATACCATGTAAAAAAGGGCCAACGGGGTGATGAACAGCATCTCCACGGTCAGCCCCGTCAGTGCCGGCACCCTGACCGCCTTGCGGATCAGACCGTAGAACCCGAAGGAAAATGCCAGGTAGAGGGACACCCTGGGCAGACTGCCCACCATGACCGTCTGGATGACGACACCGGTGGCTGCCAGAATAATGCTCAGTGTCTGCCTGGGCGACAGCCTCTCGCGCAGGAAGGCGGACGCCAGAAGGATGCTGACCAGGGGATTGATGTAATAACCGAGGCTGGTGTGCAGGACCTTGCCGTCGTTTACCGCGTGGATGAACACCAGCCAGTTCGTGGAGATCAACAGAGCCGTACAGGCCAGAACGGCCACGGTCCGGCCATCCCTTAAGGTTCTGCCCAGCTGACCAACCGCACCGGTAAGAAACACGAACAGGATAAGGAAGAACGCCGACCAGATAATGCGGTGTGCAAGCACCTCAACAGCCGCCACCGAGGTGACCGTCTTGAAATAGAGAGGAAAGCATCCCCAGATGACGTAGGCGGTCACCCCCTGAAGGGTTCCGGAAAGTCTCCCGGACAATTCGTCGATTCCACCCCCGGCCCTGGTTGTTTTCATGGGGGGTATCATACAGGAATAGTTTAAAGGGGAAATTAGAAAACAGAGAATAGAGAATGGGGGAGAAGCAGTGGAAAGTGACATGTGGCAAGAGGAAAGGAGGGGAATCGGACGCGGAGACGCAGGGACGCGGAGAGGGGGAGAAGTAAACCCAGTTCTAAGAGAAAAGTGATAAGTGATAAGTAAAAGCGCTGTACCCTTATCTCTTATCACCTAGAACTTAGCACTCAGTGTCCAGTTCTCAGTCCTCAGTTCTGCATCCTCAAACTTCAAACTGGAAACTGGGAACTGGAAACTGGGAACTGGAAACTGGGAACTGGAAACTGCAACCTTCACCTCAACTGCTTTGTCGGTGCCATCACGATCTCCCTGACGCAGACCTCCTGGGGCTGCTGATAAGCCCACAGGATCGCCTGGGCGATATCCTCCGCTGCCATGAAACCGCCCATGTTCTCCTTCAGCTTCTCAAACCCCTCCCTCATCTCCTTAACGGTGGTGTGGCTGAGAAGCTCGGTCTCCACCAGGCCCGGCGAGATGACTGTAAAGCGCACGTTGTGGGGGGCGACTTCCTCCCGGATCGATTCGGATATCGCCCGCACGGCGAATTTGGTCCCCGAGTAGACGGCCAGGTTGGGACCGGGCTTGAGGCCGGCGACGGAACTGACCGATATCACCGTTCCCCTCCGCCTCTGGACCATACCCCTTAACACCAGGTGGATGCCGTTTAACACGCCGGTGACATTGACATCGACCATCTGTTTCCACTCCCCGAGGTCCTGTTGATGGGCCTGGCTGAGGAGCATCAATCCCGCGTTGTTGATCAGGCAATCCACCGGTCCGTACTTTCCCTCGGCTTTCTCAATCGCCTTCCGGAAGGATTTCACGTCGGTGACGTCCACCTTCTCGCACAGACAGTCCGGCAGGTTTAAACCTTCCAGCCGGCCGATCCTCCTGGCCAGGATAACCAACGGATATCCCTCCCGGGAGAATGCCCTCGCGGTCTGCTCACCGATCCCCGAACTGCCCCCTGTGATCGCCACCAGCGGTTTGGCCATCGTTTCCTCCGTTAGAAAGAATTGGAAAACAGTCCCATGTGCTAAGAGATAAGTGATAAGCAAATGCGCAAAACCCTTATCACTTATACTTAGCACTCAGGACTTCTTTAACCTTTCCACTTTTTACTTCTTCTACTACTTCTTCTCCCTGATCCTCTTCGCGACCGACTCGACCTTGGCCTCGGCCGTAGCCTCTCTGTCGCGGCGGTCGTCAATGACGATGCGGGTGGACACCCGCTGGACGCCCTGTTTGAAGGGAATCTCGTGCACCATCCGGACCGTGTCCAGGATCTGCTCCACGGAGCCCTCCAGGATGCTGCCCATGGACGTTAAGGTATGCTTGAGTCCGGATTCGTCGAGAGCCTCAACGCACTCGGCCACGTATTGACTGAGGCTGGGGCTGCCCGTTCCCAATGGCGTAACGGTGAGAAAAGCGATGGCCATAACGGAACCTCCTGAATCATCGTTTGAGGTTTGAGGGACCGGGAGCTGAGAACTGAGGACTGATACGCTCGAATTTACGACTTACCGACTGATCGATCCAACGAAAAATCGGTGCGTTCGCCGTGTCGCACCCTCTCCCCGTCCCCGCGTCTGCCCAGAGTTCCTAGAACTGAGAACTGGGGACTGAGAGCTGATTCGCTCGAATTTACGACTGACCGACCATGCGATTCAGCGAAAAATCGGTGTGTTCGCCGTGTCGCCCCCTCGCCCGGTCGCCCAATCGCCCAATCGCAGTAACGCTCCCCCTCGCCCGGTCGCAAAACCCACCTACCTCCCCGCAACCGGAAGCCCCTTTTCCACCAGGTAGTCCTTGACCTGACCGATGGTGAAGGTCCGAAAGTGGAAGACCGACGCGGCCAGCAGGACCTGGGCCCTCCCCTCGACCACCGCCTGGTAGAAATGCTCCAATTCCCCGGCGCCGCCCGAGGCCACGATGGGCAGTTTTACCGCATCGGCGATAAGCCGGGTGAACTCCAGGTCGTACCCGGCCAATGTCCCGTCGCCGTCCATGCTGGTAGGAAGGAGGACACCGGCTCCCAGTTCCTCGCAGCGGTGGGCCCAGTGTTCGCAGTCGATGCCGGCTCCCTTTGTCCCCCCGGAGACCACCACCTCAAAACCGGAGGGCATGTCGGCGTTCCGGCGCCCGTCAATTGCCACCGTAATCCTCTCGCTGCCGAAATTCTCAGCCGCCTCCTGGACCAGATCCGGGTTTTTCACCGCGGCGCTGTTCATCGACACCTTGTCGGCCCCGGCCTCGAGGGTCATCTCGATGTCCTCGACACTTCCGATCCCCCCTCCCACGGTCAGCGGCATGCTGATCACCCCGGAGACCGACCGTACCCAGTCCAGTCTCGTCTTGCGGTTCTCCAGGGTGGCGGCGATGTCGAGCATGGCCAGTTCATCGGCCCCCTCTGCCTCATAGTAGGCCGCGTTCTCGATGGGGTCGCCAGCGTCCCTCAGATCGACGAAGTGTACCCCCTTGACCACCCGTCCGTCCTTCATGTCCAGGCAGGGCATGATCCTGATCGGCTCCATCCTCGGCTCCTTTCTCCGTAATTCATCATCGTTAAGGAACTCTTATGGTAATGGTTATGTTTAACGAGGGCAACAGGGGGAGCGCCCTTGGCGCAGTGGAAAGTGGAAAGTAGAAAGTAGAAAGTGGAAAGCGGGAATGCGGGTATGGGAGTGTCGGGGTATCGGGGTGACGGGGAGCGCCCTTGGCGCAGTGGAAAGTGGAAATGGTAGAGGTGCGACTGAACGAGATTGCGACTTGGCGACAAGGCGAACGTGCCGATTTTTCGTTGGATCGATCAGTCGGTAAGTCGTAAATTCGAGCGAATCAGCTCTCAGTTCCTCCTTCCTCCTTCATCCTTCCTCCAGAGCGTACTCCTCCACGCGGCCGGTCTCCAGGTCGACGGTGAGCATGATGTCGCGGAACACCCGCCCCCGGCCGAGGAGGATCTTCAGGACCTCCATGGCCTGCAGGGTCCCGATGATGGACGGTGTGACTCCGGGCACCCCGAGGACGGCCTCCGGACGGTCCCGCGGATCCGTGATCTCCACATCCCCGGGGTATAGACTCTGAAACCCCGCATCCCCGGGGTAGATCGTCAGCAGTCTGCCCTCGAATCCGGCCACCGCGCCGTGGACCAGGGGGACCCCAAGGTTCCCGGCCGCCCGTTCCAGGAGGAGCCTGTCGGGTATGTTGTCAAGATCGTCAACGACGACGTCCGATCCGGCCAGGATCGCCTTCGCGTTGGAAGCGTCAATCCTGACCTTGTGGAAGGTGACATCAACCCCCGGATTGATCGCCCCCAGGACTGAGGCCGCCCGTTCACATTTGGACCGGCGCAGTGAGTCCCTGTCGCACAGGACCTGGCGGTTCAGGTTCGTCTCATCGAAAACGTCGTAATCCACCACAACCAGTTGGCCGACACCCACCCGGGCCAGCAGAGTGGTGACATATCCCCCCAACCCCCCCAGGCCCACAACCGCGACCCGCTTACCGGCCAATGTGAGCTGTTCATCCAGGGAGATGGCGTCGCGGTTTCTCAGGTATCGCTCGGGACAGATACCGCCCTTCATGGCGGCCACGAACACCTCCCGAACACTGCGGTTATGGTCCGCAGCCAGGCGGTTTACGGAATCGTCCCGGATCACGGATACCTTCCGGTTGGCGCTGTCCGTGACGGTGACAGCCATTCCGCTGACCTGTTCGGCTATCGTTTCCGGCATCCTAGGAGGTCTCCTTGCCCCAACCGGCTTTTCTCTCCAGCTTTTTCCTCTGAGCCCTTTTGCTGGACACATTGATCATGCCCAGGAAAAAGCGGTAGGGTCCCGGGGTCCCATAGGGCAGGTAGGCTATCCTGTCGCCGGGGAACACGAGGTCGTCCATGTCCCGCACCTTGCCGTTGAAAAAAACTGCCTCCACCTTTTCCGGCGGAATGCCAAGGTCCAGGGCGATATTGAACGCCGATCTCCCCTTCCCGCCCACCTCACGTTCCAGAAGGTAGGGGAGATCCTGCCTGTCCAGGAAGGCTCGCAGGGTGCCGAACACCCTGATCTGGACTTTGGCCGACTGTTCGGGAACCGCCATGTCACCCCCCTCCCACCGGCGGGAAAAGGGCCACCCGCTCATTTCCAAGCAGGCCGTGGGAAATCTTCCGGCTTCTCCCGTCCACCATGACGATCTTTACTTTTACCGCCGGAACTTTTAGAGCTTGGCAGATCTCGGCCACGGTGGTCCCCTCCTTGACCTCCATAACCACACCCGTGGCCGGATCGTACCCGGGTACGAAATTGCGCAGGGTGGTGCTCAAAAGAACGGTAAGCGGCATTCGCGCCTCCCCCTCAGGCCTGTGTCGTCTCATTCTCAAGTATAGCACCGCGGGGGATGGTGGCCGGAAACCACCGTAATTTTCCTTAAAATTAGGGGCATTTATTGGCCCGGGAAACGTCATTGTCTCCTGAGAATGGTATAATAGAAACATTGGGCGGGGTGACCTTGACTGCCCGGAGAGGGGGGTACCATGTACAGGATAATCAGGGTAAACATGTCGGATCTCTCCATTAAAACCGGGGAGATCCCGGAGGAGTACCAGGGACTGGGCGGAAGGGGGATGACATCCGCCATCGTCTCAAAGGAGGTGGAACCAACAGCAAACGCCATCGGACCCAACAACAAGCTGGTTATCGCCCCCGGACTGCTGGGCGGCACGAGCTGCGCCAACTCGGGGAGGGTCTCCGTGGGGGCCAAGAGCCCGCTGACCGGAACCATCAAGGAATCCAATTCGGGGGGCCAGCCGGGGTCCTACCTGGCCAAGCTCGGAATCGCTGCCATCGTCGTGGAGGGCATGGCCGAGGACGGAAAACTCTACAAGCTCTATCTGGGCAAGGACCAGCTGGAACTGAGCCCGGCCGACGACCTGAAGGGCAAAGGTAACTACGACACTGTCGAGAAACTGAAGAAGAAGTTCGGCGAAAAGGCGGGGTACATCAGCATCGGGCAGGCTGGAGAGTGGTTGATGTCGGCCGCCAGCGTGGCCTTTTCGGACATGGAGGTCAGGCCCACACGCCACGCCGGGCGCGGCGGAATGGGGGCGGTCATGGGTTCGAAGGGACTGAAAGCCATCATCGTCGACCCGAAGGGCGCCGAGAAGGTCCCCCTGGTTGACCCGGAGGCTTTCAAGGCCGCCGCAAAAAGGTTCTCCGATGCCATTCTGGCGCATCCCGTAACCGGCGAGGGCCTGCCCAATTACGGGACCGACATCCTCATCAACATCATCAACGAGGCGGGGGGGCTCCCCACCCGGAACTTCCGGTCGGGCCGTTTCGAGGGAGCCGACAGGGTCGGCGGCGAGAGCCTCAACAGGATCACCATTGAGCGGAACGGCAATCCCAAGCGCGGCTGCATGACCGGCTGCATCATTCGATGCTCGGGTGATTTCCTGGACAAGAAGGGCCGGTTCATCTCCAAATGGCCTGAGTACGAGACCGTCTGGGCCTGGGGACCCGATTGCGGCATCGATGACCTGGACGTCATCGCCAGGATCGACAAGATGTGTGACGATTTCGGGCTGGACACCATTGAGACCGGCAACGCCATAGCCGTAGCCATGGAGGGAGGCCTGAAGGAATTCGGTGACGGCGCCGGGGCCGAGGAACTGGTGGCCGAGATCGGCAAGGGAACACCCCTGGGCCGGATCCTGGGCAACGGTGCGGCGATGGTCGGCAAGGCCTTCGGGGTGATGCGCGTGCCGGTGGTGAAAAACCAGTCGATGCCCGCCTACGACCCTCGGGCCATCAAAGGCATCGGTGTAACCTACGCCACCTCACCCATGGGGGCCGACCATACAGCAGGATACGCCATCGCCACGAACATCCTCAAAGTGGGCGGCGACATCGACCCGCTGACCTACGAGGGACAGGTGGACCTGTCCCGCAACCTGCAGATCGCCACCGCAGCGGTGGATTCGGCCGGCCTCTGCCTGTTCGTGGCCTTCCCGGTCCTGGACAACCCGGACGCCCTTCAGGCCATCGTCGACATGCTCAACGCCAAGTACGGCCTGACCCTGACCGTTGACGACGTGACATCCCTGGGCAAACGGGTCCTGGAGATGGAGGTGGATTTCAACCACCGGGCGGGGTTCACAGAGGCCGACGACAGGCTGCCTGAGTTCATGGAGACGGAGAAGCTGCCTCCCCACAACCAGGCCTTCGAGATGCCCCACGAGGAACTCGACACCGTGTTCAACTTCATCCAGTAAATCCGGGTCAACAGATACAAAACGCCAGAAGCTCACCTCATGGGGTGGGCTTTTGGCCGCAATGGGGGAAAGGAAAAAGTTAATCCAAAATCCAAAGTCCAAAAAGAGAACTGGTACGCTCGAATTTACGACTTATCGACTGACCGACTCAACGAGGAGTCGCATCATTCGCCTTGTCGCCAAGTCGTAACCTCGTTCAGTCGTTCCTCCATCCTTTTCCTTTCTCATTTCCTTGCCGGCAAAGGGGAGATATAATTGCTCTGTCACCTCTCGGGAGGGGTAACCCGATGGACGTTTCAGCTGAATATTCCGTAAAATGGAATCGTTGGTTCATATCGCCGTTTCAGGGGAGGGAATGGTTATGCGAAAGATATGGGTAACCGCACTGTCGCTGGCCCTATTGCTGCCGTTTCTCTATGGCGGATGTGGAGGTGGCGGAGGCGGGGAAACCATGGTCGAGGTGTGCCTGGTGGAGTACGATCACTGGATCAAGAACGAAGCGCCCCCTCCTGCCATGGATAAATTGGACGGGACCTACACCCTGCACAGCTTCGACATCGACGTCTGGGTCGACGGGGTTGCCCAGATGCCGATCTCCAGTGACATCTTTTCCAGCGTCTCCGGATCGTTGATAATTTCCTCCGGGACGATCAGCGAGAGCATAACGGTCGAAGGGGAGACCGCCTCCTACTCCGCCACCTTCACCGTGTCCAGTTCCAACGCCTACTACGGCACCCTGCACATCACGGACCCGATGGGCACCTACGATGTCATATGCGCCATTGATCCATTCCCCGTGCAATACGACATGACCCTGCAATCCGAGGAGGTGTGTGTGCTGATCCCGGAGAGCGAACTGGACGGGACGGTGCCGTAGCGGGGAAAGGCGGACGCGGGGACACCGAG
>JBFFDD010000051.1:0-13201 GCA_041559575.1 bacterium | reverse complement strand
GCGAAAGAAACCCAGTCCTGAGAGATAAGTAAGAAAACAGTCCTAAGAGATAAGTGCTCAGTGATAAGGGTACAGCGCTTTTACTTGTCACTTAGGACCCAGCACTTAGGACTCAGTTCTCAGTTCTCACCTCTTTGTTAAAATACAAGCTACGACCCCGAGGATCAAAAACAGACGCGGAGACACGGGGACGCGGAGAGGGGGAGGGAGAGCGGGTGGGCGACAGGGCGGCTGAACGAGGTTACGACTATCCGACAAGACGAACGTGCCGATTCTTCGTTGGATCGGTTAGTCGATAGGTCGTAAATTCGAGCGTATCGGCACTCAGCACTCTGGTCCCAGTTCCGTACTCCTGTTACTCAGGCCTGATCCGCCCGCCGGGTGTTGTAGACCGCCCGCCCCTCGGCGATAATGGTGCCCCTGTCCCCTGAGGGAAAGACCACGGAATTGACCACCGAGACCCTGTTTCCCATGCGTATGACACAGGATTCGACACAGATATCCTGATCCGGACCCGGTCTCAGGTAATCGACCCTCATATCCACGGTGGCGATGAGATCAGCCAGATCGAACTGGGTCCATACGGCGATCCCGCCGCAGGCGTCAATGATGGCGGAGATGACACCGCCGTGAAGGGCCGGCCGCCGGATGTCCCCGACAAGGGCTTCGCTGAAGGGAACCCGGATCCTGGCCCGGCCCGGTCCGCACTCCTCGACCTTTATGCCGAGCAACCTGTTGAAGGGGATCTCATCCTCCATGAACCGGATGAGCTCCCCGTAGTCCTTCACGTCCTTGGCCATGACCCCTCCAAAAAAAGCAGGCCCAAGTCAGGCTTCAGCCGGGACCTCCCGAATCACCCCCGATCCACTGGAACATGGAGCTGCGACCCTTGGTCCAGCTAAAAACAGGAAGATCCGTAACGCAGATATCGCCTTTGAGACCCAAGGCCAGAAACCCAAAACTTGAAACCTGAAACCTGAAACTTGAAACTTGACTTCACCCTCTAATCATCGTCAGAAACATCTTGAAACGGTCGGGGGCCTTCACGACATGGGGGATGTCCTTTGGCATGAGAACAGTCTGCCCGGCGCCGGTCATGATACTTTCCCCGCCGATGATGATCTCGGCCTGGCCGTCCAGAACCTGCACCAGGGCGTCAAAGGGAGCCGAATGCTCACTGAGCTCCTGCCCTTTATCGAAGGCAAACAGGGTAAGGGTTCCGACCTTGCTCTGGATCAGAGCCCGGCTTACGATGGAACCTTCGGAGTAGTCCACCATCTCTTTGAGATCAACCGCTGTGGAGGGCGGCAGTCCGGACGTATTTTTTTCCATTCCCATAATTTCCTCTCCTTTCCTGCTGAAAATATCCCCACTTCTCGAAAGACCAGATATCTAACTGATATAATACTATAAACCCGGCTGAACATCCTTGACTATCCTCAAGAAAAAAACCGGCACCCAACGTGGTCCGCACAGGGTGACTTCTAAGTGGAAGGGAGGGAACATGATCGTCGGAATCCCCAAGGAGATCAAGGACAACGAATACCGGGTGGGGATCGTTCCCGCCGGAGTGGAGGAACTGGTCGGGGACGGTCACGAGGTCATTGTCCAGAGTGGTGCGGGCCTGGGATGCGCCATCTCAGATGAGGATTTCGTGTCGGCCGGAGCCAGGATCGTTCCGTCCGCTGAAGACCTGTGGGGCACAGCAGATCTGGTCATGAAGGTCAAGGAGCCCCTGCCCCCGGAATACGAACTCATGCGGCAGGATCAGATCCTGTTCACCTTCCTTCACCTGGCCCCCCTCCCCGACCTGGTGGAGGTCCTTGTCACCCGGAAGATCCGTTCCGTCGCTTACGAGACCATCCAACTCCCGGACGGAAGCCTCCCCCTCCTCGCTCCCATGAGCCAGGTTGCGGGCAAAATGGCGGTCCAGGTGGGCGCCTCCTTTCTCCAGAGGGAAAAGGGCGGAATGGGGATCCTCTTGGGTGGGGTCCCGGGGACCAAACACGGACGGATCGTCATCATCGGGGGAGGGAACGTCGGCATCAGCGCGGCGAAGGTTGCCTACGGCCTGGGGGCGGAGGTGGTTATCATCGACATCAACCACTCACGGCTCAGTTACATCGACGACGTTTTCGACGGAAAGGTCGTCACTTTGATGTCCAACACCCGAAACGTCCGCGAGGCGGCCGCCGGCTGTGACATGCTGGTGGGAGGCGTTCTCATCGTCGGTGCCCAGGCCCCTCGGATCATCACCAGGGAGATTCTCCAGGGAATGAAAAAGGGCAGCGTTTTTGTGGACGTCTCCATCGACCAGGGCGGCATGAGCGAAACCAGCCGGCCGACTTCCCATTCCGACCCGGTATATGTCGAGGAAGACGTCATTCATTACTGCGTGCCCAACATCCCCGGCTCGGTGCCCGCCACCAGCACCTACGCGCTGACCAACGTCACCCTGCCCTACTGCCGAAAGCTGGCCGGTTCGGAACCGGAATCGGCCATCCGCAAAGACCCGTCTCTGGCTTTGGGGGTCAACACCTGGGACGGGCATATTGCCTGCCGGCCCGTCGCCGAGGCCCAGGGACGGGAATACAGGCCTCTTAAGGAACTGATCGGGTAAAGGGAAAAGAATAGTGGAAAGTGGAAGGTGAAAAGTGACAAGTGGAAAGGAAGAATGCGGGTATCGGAGTGACGGAGTAAGGAGGAGACGGGGCGAGTGTCTGAACTGCAAACTGGAAACTGTAAACTGGAAACTTTCGTTTCGGAATCACCCGCCTTCCCTCTCATAAAAAAAGCCTCCCTGGGGAGGCTTTTTTTGCTCTTTTCTTAATTTCCCTACGACCTTATCTCCGATATGGAATTGCCGCTGATGGACAGCCTCTTGATGACCTTTCCGTCCTGGAGGATCGAGGCCTCCTGATGGCAACCGAAATCTTCCACCTCTACGGTGATGCTCTGATCGTTAAGCGTCTCGGAGAAATAGGCGAAGAGGTAGCCCTGAATGCTCTTAACCCTCTGCTTTGCCACTTCGGGGTCCACGGGAGCTCCGCACCCTGAGGAACCGGCAGAACCGCATGCCGTCGAGCCACCGGCTCCGCATCCGCTCGCGCCGCCGCATCCGCTGTAACCATCGGTTGAAACCGCGGCGCTCTTCGGCGCCACCTCGTTATAGACCGTCACTTCATTGAAGTTCTGCACCGCCAGCACGGTGGCGGCGGCAAGGATCAGGAAGGTGATGGAGATCAAGGCAAACCACTTTTTCATCTTTAACTCCTCTTGGATTCCGGTTCTGTTTCTTCCCGAGGTTAGAACACCTATCAACTTACTAAACTTATGTCAACAGAGACACAGAATATACTTTTTCAGGGGATAAATAGTTACAATCGTCGACCGGAACGGTCCGTCCAGAGGACCCTGATCATGCCCGGGAAATCACCGTCTGACCCGGTCGAAACGATCCGTACCCGTGCCGGCTTCTATCCTTTCCGTAGATGGCCGTCAGGATCATGCCCACCACCAGAGCGATGGCGAGGAGAAAGAGGAGGAGATCGGAGGTTTTCATACCTTCAGTAGTCAGGAGTCAGTATTCAGGACCTAGAATCAAATGATCTGACATCAAAACCCTCTTTGATCCAGGCTTTCAAGAAGGGCGGCCATGCTCACAGCACGGCAGTTCATAGTTTCAAGTTCCATGTTTCAAGTTAATTCAGTGAGATTAACCAGACCCATGAAACCAGAAACTAGAAACTGTCATTTCGATAAGCCCTTACTGGAAGCCGCATTATATCAATTATTTTCTCCAAGTGGCAGGCACCAGCAGAACCAAAACGGAATAGAGCTCCAGCCGTCCGGCCAGCATGAGAAAGGACAGCATCCACTTGCCGGGCTGGGAGATCCAGGCGTAGTTCTCCACAGCCCCTACTTTACCCAGGCCCGGACCGATGTTAGACAGGCAGGCCACCGAGGCGGCGAAGGCCGTCACCAGGTCCGTTGACTCGGAAAGGGTCATGAATATGGTGCCGATGCCGAACAGGGACATGTAGATCAGAAAATAGGTGGTCGCCCTGAGAACATAGGGGTCCGGAATCGGGTGATCGTCAACCTTGATGTGAAAGATAGCGTTGGGAAGGATCGACTGCTTGATGCTCCTCAGGCCTGACTTCATGGCCACCCATACCCTGATAACCTTCATCCCTCCACCCGTCGATCCTGCGCATCCGCCGATGAACATGAGCACTATCAGGGAGATCTTCAGGAAGGCAGGCCAGAGGTTGAAATCAGCCGTGGTGTAACCGGTGGTGGTCATGATCGACACAACCTGAAAGGTGGCCTCCCTCACCGTCCTCTCCGTCAGGATGCCGGTGGTCATGTAGAGAACGAGGGAGAACACGGGGACAGCGGCCAGGATCAGGCAGAAATAAGCGCGGAACTCCTCGTTTCGGACATAGGATACCAAACGGCCCCGCAAAGCCTGATAATGGAGTTGAAAGTTGGCCCCGGCCATCAGCATGAAAACGATGATGACCCACTGGACGTAGGGTCCGTAAGCGGCGATGCTGGCGGACCTGGTAGAGAACCCGCCGGTGGCCATGGTGCCGAAGGTGTGGCACAGGGCGTCAAAAAGGGGCATGCCGCCGGCCATCAAAAG
Source organism: bacterium (assembly GCA_041559575.1). Lineage (GTDB taxonomy): Bacteria > BMS3Abin14 > BMS3Abin14 > BMS3Abin14 > BMS3Abin14. The sequence goes on along the minus strand of JBFFDD010000051.1, from coordinate 8,553 downwards.
GAGCGTCTCGGCCAGGCTGAGAAGGAAGTAGACCATCCACAGGGTCTTGGCTGTCTCCTTCATCTTGGGCCTGATCCTCTCCGCCGTTGGTCCCGGGGCCTCGGCCCGGTAGAGATAGTAGGCTCCCCGTCCCAGGGCGGGCAGGAGGGCCACCGTCAGCACGATGATCCCCATTCCGCCCAGCCAGTGGGTAAAGCTCCTCCAGAACATGATGCCCCTGGGAAGGGCCTCGATCTGGGTGATAATCGTCGCCCCGGTGGTGGTAAAACCACTGGCCGTCTCAAAAAATCCGTCCGTGTAGGAGGGGACAACACCGCTCAGGTAGAAGGGCAGGGCCCCGAATGCCGACAGGATGATCCAGGAAAGTCCAACGATGGCCAGACCGTCCTTGGCGTTGAGATCCTCCATTTCATCCGTTGATACGGGGAAAAACATTCGAACCAGAAAAGCGAACAGCAGACCGCTGAGGATCGTCACCAAAAAGGCCCGTGTCTCCAGGCTCGAGTGGTCCTCGAACACGGCCCAGCCGAGTGGGATAAGCATGGACAGACAGACAACGAGGAGAATCCGGGAGACGACGTTGAAAACGAGTTTCTTATGCATATCTGCAATCAGGTCCGGGTGAATCGATCATGGCATACGCCAGAACCTTTCGAGGCCCCTCCTCGGGGCAGAGAAGACAACCGGGTTAACGGCCACCGGATCCGTCAGAGGAATTTTCTCCTGGTGAAGAGTTTCTGGAGCCGGGGAACGGCTTCCTCATGACAGAATACGACCACCGGTTCCCCCTCGGCAATCTGGGTGGTTCCCCGGGCCAGGATAACCTCGGAACCACGCTGGATCGCCCCGATGATGGAATTTTTGGGGAATTTAATGTCGCGAATCGGCTTCTTGGTCACCGGAGAATCCGGCTCCGGGATCAGCTCCAGAACCTCCGATTTGCACTCCGGAAGGCTCGCCACATGACTGACCCTTTCCCCGCGGATCAGGCGAAGGATCTGATCGATGGCCAGAAGCCTCGGGTTGATGAAAGCGTCGATGCCAAGCCCACCGACGATAGCGGTGTAATCCGGCTGATGGGTGGTGATTACCGTGTTCTTAGCCCCCATCCTTTTGGCCAGAACCGCGCTGATGAGATTCTGATGGTCGCTGGCCGACACGGCGATAAAGGCATCGGCCGCTTCAACCCCGCACTCCCTCAGGATATCTCCCTCCGAGGCAAGGCCGTGAGTTACCCTGACTGAATTGAGCTGCCCGGCCACCTTTTCAGCCTTCAGTCTGTTCTCCTCGAGCAGGACCACCTCATTCACCCGTTCGGAGAGTCCCCTGGCGAGGCTGACCCCGGTGCTTGTCGCCCCGTAGATGATCACCTTTTTCGGCAGCCTGACATTAGGATGGATGAAGGTGAGGAACTCCGCCAGAGATGCTTTGGGAAGGAGCACATAGACACGATCCCCCGCGACGATGGTGTCTGAGCCACCGGGGATAACAGTGGACCCTTTTCGGTTAATGGCTACCACAAGGAACGGCCACGGGAAATCCTGATCCGTCAGTTCACCGAGCTGAACGTTACAGATCGGCGATTCCTCGGGGATATCGAAGGACCTGAGCAGGATCTGTTCGTCGGCGAAATCAGCCACCTCACGCGATCCCGGCGCCTCCATCATCTTGATGATCACCTGGGCCGCGACCTCATCAGGGTTGATGATCTCGTCCACGTAGAAATGGGCCTGCCCAAACCTCTGGATGACCTCGTTCAGGGAAGCTTCCCTGACCCGGGCAATTCTCCTCTTGGCGCCGTAGGCCGCAGCCAGGGAGCAGATAGCCAGATTTGACAGATCGGTGTTGGTCACGGCGATAACCATATCCGCCTGGACCACCCCCGCCTCCTCCAGGATCTGGGGATCGGACGCGCTGCCCACCACGACCCTGACATCCAGCTTTTCCATGGCCCGATCGGCCACTCCCTTTTTCTGTTCGATCAGGTTGACCTCGTGACCTTCCTCAGCCAGGTATTTGGCCAGGTTGGATCCGATGACACCGGCACCGCAGATGATCAGCTTCAAAGAATACCTCTTTCCTTTACGATGGGTCCTTTGGACCGTTGATCAGGACCCACCATGGACAGTCAGGAATGTTTTCGTGAAGAGGGTTGCACAGTGGGGTGGAGAAATCAAGGAGATGGGATAATAGTTTGAGGTTTGAAGTTTGAGGTTTGAAGTAAACCAACGTTCCCTGTCTAACCTGCCTGCTCTGCCTATCCTGAGCCTGTCGAGGAAAGCTAAAATATTTCCCCCCGGTTCCCCGACACCCCGTTACTCTGTTACCTTGTTTTTCCCCGTGTCCTCTGTGTTCTCTGTGGTTAAGGCTTTCCTTTTGACATTTGACGATCCCTCTCCTCCTGCATCCTGTCGATCACACAGTAGATCCCACCCTCGCGCAGACCGGGACGGAAACATTTGTTGCAGGAGATACAGGTGGCGCGGTGATCAGGGTCCTTTTTCCACAGGTCGACCAGGCCGGGCTCCCGGATCAGCGGCCTGGACAGAGCGAACAGATCCGCCGCACCATCCCGCAGCAGTCCCTCGATCACCCCGAGGGTCCGAAGGCCGCCGACCAGGATCACCGGTATGCTCACACTTGCCCTGACAAGCCTCGCATACTCGGCATTGTAGGCCTCCTTGTCCGGCCTGCTGATTCCTTTGCGCACCGGGACCCTGTCCCCTGATCCGGCGGTCCCGGCGCTGACCTCGACCGCATCGATACCCAGTTCCTCCAGCCTCCGGGCATACCAGATGGCGTCATCGATCCCCAACCCCCCCTCGAGATGATCGGTGGCCGAGAGCTTGATGATCAGGGGATAGTCGTCACCCACCTCGCTGCGGGCTGCCAGGAAGACCTCCTCGAGGAAACGGAACCGCCCTGCGCGTGAGCCCCCGTAATCGTCCCGGCGCCGGTTGGTCAGGGGTGACAGGAACTGGTTGATGAGGTAGCCGTGGGCTCCATGGAACTGGGCCCCCTGAAAACCGGATTCCCTGATCCTCCGGGCTGCCTGCCCGAATGAGGCGACAGCCTCTTTGATCTCCGCCACGGACATCTCTCTGGGCACCCCTGAACAGAAGGGCGTGGTGACCGCCGACGGCGCCATGGGCTGCTCACCGATGACCCTGGAGTTGGTCTGGGCGCCGGCGTGGACGAGTTGGGCGAACAGTTTCCCCCCCTCATCCCGGACCCTGGAGGTGAGCTCGGTCAGGGCGGGGATCTGCCGGTCGGAATAGGCGCCCATGCTCCCCGGCATCTGCCTGCCCTTGGGATGGACCACCGCGTACCCGGTGATGATCAGGCCGACGCCGCCCCTGACCAGGTCACGGTAAAGGTCGGCCAGCCTGGGGGTAGGGTTTCCTGACCCGTCACACATCCCTTCCCAGGTGGCGCTTCTGACAAAACGGTTGGGCAGAGTAAGGGGACCTATCCGGACCCTGTCGAAGGGAGATCTTTCCATGGTGCTTTCAGTTTACTGTGAACCGTTCCCTGTTTCCAGTTTGATCTTCAAGGCTTGGAAAGCCGACAACAGGTCCTGGATATCGAGAGAAAAAAATAAGTGCACAGGCTTACCTGTGCACTTATTTGATCGGGGTACGGGACTTTGTCTATGGCGACCTGGACCAGGGAGCCTGAACCCAGGCCCTCAATATGGTTCTGATTCCCCCAATCCCTCACTCGGGGAGGGAGATTACATAACCGAGGGTCTGGCCATACTCGACCCGGTCACCCTCTTCAGCGGTGAACACCGAGAGGGTGCCTTCCCGGGGAGCGTTCAGGGTGTATACGGTTCCCCGGCGGTCCTCAAGGACGACCAGCTCCTGGCCCTTGACCACCTCGCTGCCCGCCTCCACCAGCCATCGGACCACCTCCAGCCTCACCGGCTCGTCGGCCAAACCGTGCAGGAAGATCGCCCCTCCGGCGGTGTCCAGCTCCTCCGGCAACGGCACCCGGCTGATCACGGTCGCTTTGATGGTGTTGACCCCCGGATCACTGCCCGGGTAGAAGGTCACGTCAGCGACCCCGTCCCGCGCATCGGTGACGGACCTGTCAGCGGACAGGGTCCCGGAACCGGCGATCATTTCGAAGAGGACGTCCGTGTCCGCGTTGGGGTTGCCGTTGACATCTGTGACCCGGGCGGTGATCAGGGATCCCCTGGCGTCATCGGTGAACAGCTCCGGGGGATCCGCCGACAGGGCGATCTCGGCCGGGGCGTCCGGCCGCAGCTCGATGGACACCAGAGCGGACGTGCCGGCGGTCAGGTCCTGGATCTGGATCTGCACCAAGCCGATCCTGGTGCCGGCGATGTAGTCAGCGGTGGCGCGGCCCCGGTTGTCGGTCCTGGACTGGACCACCCGAATGTTCCCGTTGTCGCCCAGCAGGTTGAAGGCGATGGAGTGACCCTGGACAGGGTCCCCGGCGGCGTCCTTGGCCACCGCGGTGATCCTCGACCGGCTCATCCCGTCCGCGGTCAACCAGTCCCGTGAAAGTTTGACCTCCAGAGTCCCGGCGACGGCCAGGGCCCTGGCGGCGGCGCTCCTGACCACGATGTCTACCGTTCCCTCGATGAACGAACGGACGTGGCCCACGCCGATATCACCGGTCACCATGTCCTTGGCCGAGACAAGGATGGTCTTTGCGGCGAATCCGGAAACGTACTGCGCGGTGACCTCACCGAAGGAATCGGTGACCCCTCCCCACCTGACCTCCAACTGCCCGCCGACATTGTCGGCGAAGGTGCCCCCACCGACCGTTCCGGTGTACTCATCGGTGGTGGACATCGTCAGACGCAGTTCATGGTCCCGGACCGGTTTGCCGTTGGCATCGGCGGCGCGAACCGTGATCCCGGCCGTGGAGACCTCGTCGGCAGGGAGCAGGTCACCGTCCGTCTCAACCAGGAGATAGATCCTCGGGTCGAGGGTGACGGTCCTCTCCGCCGCGACAGACCGGGCCGCCAGACCGGCGGCGCTGGTGAAATGGCCGATCACCTGGCCGTCCTCCACCTCCTCACCGTACTTGATGATGTGGATACCGGTGTAGGTGCCCGGGTCAGTAGCGCTCTCGGTCATGGGATGGGCGACGATCGGTCCCAGGTCAAAGGCGGCCGTTCCACCCGGCTCGGCCACCATGGTGACGGTGATCGCGTCCCCAGCGACCAGCTTTCCGGAATAGCCCGCTACCTCGAACCCGTTGTGGCTGACACCGCTGATCTCCGGCAGTCCGTAACCGTAGGGAAGATCGGGGGCGAGGACCTCGTCGTACAGGACCGTCCCGTACAGAATTGTGCCGTACAGAGGGGACTGGAGGGAGTTGCCGATCCTCAGGTGGACCAGATCCGGCAGAAAGGCGGCCAGGGAACCGTCCCGGGGAGATTCCGTCACCCCGTCGGGAAGATAGTAGTGCCGTGCCTCGATACCGTTGAACACAATACGGTTGGAGGCCGGTCCGTCGGGCCCCCAGGAGATCCGGATGTGGACCTGGTCCCCCGGATCGACGGGCACCGAAAACGGGATGATCCTCCCCCAGACCTTCTCCGTCTTGCCTGCCGTCTGCCCGGTGGCGTCGACGTGAAGGGCAGGGTTGCCGTCAAGCTTCGAGTTCCACTCCACGTAGACGACCAGTTCGAAGGGATAGGCTCCCTCGAGGTTGGGGTCCGCCATGGCCACAAGGGCCTCCCATCGGGTGGGATCACCCACCGGTTCCTCCCGCTCGACGAGAAAGTCGATGGTCCCGGCGTCCACGTTCACCGGGATGTTCCGGTAGTCGATGGCGTGCTGAACCCGGCTCTCCACCTCTTCGGCCTGGGTGGTCAGGGCCTTCCATCCTTTGCCGTACCTGGTGGAGCTCACCTCGCCGCCGGTCACGCTGTAGCCTTGAGATGCGAGGTCCGGCGAGTACATGAAGGTCGGTCCGGCGTGGACCGTCGGAAGGGTGAACAAGACACATAAGACCCACGCCGCTAATGACAGGATCCCGGTCCTGAACAGGACCATTATTTTCCCCATTTCCAGTACACCTGTTTTCCTCAACTCAAATCACCTGCCCTAATTCCCCTCCCGTTACTAACTACGGTATTTGCCGTGCTTTGTTACAGTCATCTTGTGGGGTTTTTTTAAAAAAGGCTCCTTCTTTCTCACAGGAAAAATGTAATCATTAATGGGGAAATATCAACCTTTTTCCCTGAACCTTGCATGCCAAAACACCTGCCGGATGTCGAGCCTACGCCCCTTTTTTCCGGGGTCAGGGACGGGCTCATTCTCACGGCGGGGGTATGGACTGCCAGAAGGTCCCGGGCCCTCCCTGCTCCACGTTGTTGTGGCAGTGGACCGCCCGCTCGTGGCCTCCGAAGGGGCCGATCCACGGGTCAAGGATGGTCCGGCCGTCCACCTGCGCCTCGGGCAGAGTGGTCAGGATGTTGGCCGTGTCGGTGGCCGGGGAGGCGCCGTCGAGCCCCTGGGTGGCCAGGGTGTTCATGCCGTGTCTCTCGTTGAAGGTGTTCGCCCCCGTCCCGTCCCGGTTCATGCAGTTGGTCACCATGAGCCTGGCGTTGGCCGACGCGTGGGGGCTGTGGCACTTCGAGCAGGTGAACTGGTGGAACTTCTGCACCGGCGAGCCGCCCGCCGGCACCGCTATGGGCGTTGTCGCATTTGCGCCAACACCTTTCGCCTCGAGTTCCGTGTCCACGATGATGCCGCCCGCCGCCTGATTCCTCATGTCCACCGACCAGTCGTAGTATCCCCCGGAACCCCAGCTGTTATCCGACGCCAGCTCCCCCGAGTAGCCCAGGTTGTTCCACCCCACCCCGCCCCAGGCCTGGTAGGTGTTCCTGGCCACCTCGCCCTCCTGGACGTTGTACATGTAGTGCTGGCTGACCGCCATCCTCGGAGTGAAGATGTCGTTCTGGGCCGGGGCGCCGGAGACGGCCCCGTGGCCGGACCACAGGCCGATGAGGGCGGTGACGTCCCCGTGACACCTCATGCACAGGTTGTTCGACTGGCTGTAGTCGATGTGGTTGGGGGTGTTCAGGGTCACGGTGCTGTTGGCCGTGGCCGTGATGGGGTTGAAGGAGGTGAATCCGGTGGTGCCGTAGACGTTGTCGTCGATGTGGGCGCCCCACTTGAACCGCGGCCAGTCGCTGTCGTTGTTGGCCAGGGTCTGAACCGCCCCGGTGTTGGCCTGGATGCGGACCAGGTGGTTGGGACCGACCAGGTGTCCCTGGGTCTGGTCGGGGTTCCAGCTGAGGGTGGGGCCCCATGTCCCGGTGGCGGTGGCGCTGTCGGTCCCGTCCACGAATCCACCGGTGTTGGCCGGGAAGGTGAACCCTCCGGTGCTGTCGACCGAACCCGCCCCGGGCGCCCCGTCCTCGAGATAGGGCGAGGAGTACCAGATCCCCCGCAGGAAGACCTTGGCGTCACCGGTCCACGCCACGGCCGGTCCGTTGCTGTAGGTCTGCTGGGAGACCCTCCTCGGGTAGGGCCCCGCCGCCCCCTCGTCCATGATACCGTGGACGTCGTGGCACCATCCGCACTGATACTTGTTGGGGCCGGCGGTGTCGGATCCCCCCGTGCTTCCCAGGGGATTGCTGATGTTCGTGGCGGTGGGGGCATCCCCCACGTCGTGGGTGGACTGGATGGCCAGGTTGGACTTGTAGGCGTGGTCCGAGCTGGTCCAGGTGGCCCCGTCCCAGGAGGTGCCGCCGGTGAAGTGGCCCTCCCGGTGCCAGGCCCCGGTGTCGTTGAACTCCAGGAACCGGGCGCCCTGGTTGGTGGCCAGCTCGTGGCACCGCCAGCACACCTCGGCCACCGTCCCCTGCTTGGTCCCCCCGTCCAGGTTGCCCATGTCGGTGATGTACACGCCCGATCCGCCGGCCTGGCTGTAGCTGATGCCCAGGGCCGGGAAGTTGGGGATGTTGACCGTGTTTGTCTCCTGCACATCGTGGCCGGTGAAATGGCAGTCCTTGCACCCCTGGCTGTCGGTGCCGGTGGTCACCCCGGTGCCGGTGAAGTTGAAGTCGGTGTTGTTCTGGGCGTGGGGGCTGTTGACCGACACCGCCAGACCGCCCGCTCCGGTGCCGTCGTGGCAGCCGGTGCAGTCCGGCGCCGGCCCGGCGATCAGGGAAACCGGCCAGCCGCTGTCGGACAGGACGTGGCCGGTGTTGTCGGTGTGGCTGGCGGAGCCGCACGACCAGGTGGCCGAGCTGTAGGAGGCGGCGCTGTTCATGCTGATGAGGCCGTTTCCGTGGTTGGTGGAAGTCCCCCCCGGCACCCAGCCCAGTTTTGTGGAGGTCTCCCCAGCCGGCTGGTCGAGGTAGTCGGCCGCGTTGAACACGTGGCAGTTGACGCACTGGTTGAACTCGGTCTCGGTGACGGCGCCGTTGTCGTGGTTGTTGCGCATCTCAGCCGAGGTCCCGTCGCCGTCCCAGTCGGCCGTATGCGAGGGCGCGATGCCGTTGACCCAGCTCTGGGTGAAGGTGCCGTGGCAGCCGGCGCACTCGGTGCCGCTCCCTCCCTG
>JBFFDD010000050.1:0-13302 GCA_041559575.1 bacterium | reverse complement strand
TGATAAACGTGCCTAAACCATTGGAGGCCGGGTAAGTTATGAAGAGAAAGATCATCTTCACCGACAAGGCCCCCGAGGCGATAGGCCCGTACAGCCAGGGTGTCACCCTGGGTGATCTCGTCTTCACCGCCGGCCAGATACCCCTGGACCCCGAGACCGGCTGGCTGGTGGAAGGAGATATCGCCGCACAGGCGGAGAGGGTTTTGCTTAACCTCGGAGCCGTCCTCGAGGAGGCCGGCAGTTCATTGGCCAGGATCCTCCGTCTGGATGTCTACCTGACCGACCTTGGTCAGTTCCAGGCGGTCAACAGATACCTGGCCACCGTGTTTCCGGTGGACCCGCCCGCCAGGGTGACCGTGGAGGTCGGCGGCCTTCCCATGGGAGCGGAGATCGAGATTGCTGCGATAGCCGCGAGATAGATTCAAATCCAAAGTTCAAAGTCAAACCTCCCAAGAAAAAAAAGGACCTCCCATGAGGTCCTTTGGTTTCAACTTAACTGTATTTTACTGCGAATGGGATATACTAATTAAGCGGACAAAAAGGACTAGACCCTGCTTTACACCGCTTTCTCGAAGTTTGCGGTTCGGATGCACCGGGTACACACAGAAGCCCTGCGGACGGTCCCGTTCTCCTCTCGGATCCTGACCTTCTGCAGATTGGGCAGGAACCTTCGTTTCGTCTTGTTGTTTGCGTGGCTGATGTTGTTCCCCACGGTGGGTTTCTTCCCACATATTTCACATGTCCGCGACATGGTATCCTCCTTGCTCGTTGCCCGTTATATGTCTTGCGGTGAAAGACTTGGATTGCTAACATAATCATGAGGAAATTGCAAGGCCTACCCGGGCCGCGACGGGGCAAGTGCGCCCCTGAGATGAAGGAGAGTGGATAGTATGGCCAAGATCACGAAGGATATGACGTTCAACGAGGTCCTGCGGGCGTACCCTGACACCATAAAGGTCCTGAGGAAGCATAATATGCAGTGCTTCGGATGCCTGGGAGCGGAGGCGGAGTCCATCGAGTACGGCGCCATAGCCCACGGTGTCGATATCGATTCCCTCCTGAAACAACTCAACGAGGCCGTCGGCCAGGACGAAGGCTAGACCCTTTTCGCCTGGAGGTGATGGACCGGAAGCGTCAACATACGCCTCTTACGGACCTCAAGGGCGTTGGAGCAAAAGTCGCCCAGAAACTGAACTCCCTTGGAATCAGGGCGGTCGAGGACCTGCCTTTCTTCCTCCCCCGACTCTATCAGGATAGAACCCACCCTCAACCCATAATGTCGCTTCTGCCTGGGAACACAGCGACGGTCCGCGGCCAGGTCCTGTCCATGAACGAGCGGCGTTACCGGAGCAGGGCCACCCTGGAGATGATGGTCTCGGACGGCGGCGGTCTGTTGATCATCAAGTGGTTCCGCTTCAACCGCTGGCTTAAGGAGAATCTGCAGAAGAGGTTCCCCACCGGCAGCGAGATTATGGCCACCGGAAGGGTCGACACCTTTGCCGGTGGAATGGAGATGCACCACCCCGAGATATCGGAAGCGGGTGGTGAAGGGGGTGAGGGGATCGTTCCTATTTACCCTCTCACTGAAGGGGTTTCGCAGCGGCTGATGAGGCAGGTCGTGTCCAGGGGCCTGGAGATGACGCTGGAAGAGGTTTCCGAGCCGCTGCCCGAAAGGATACTGACCAGGCATCAGCTGCCTGATCTTCGTGAAACGCTCCGGACCCTTCACATGCCGACCCCCGGAACAGACGTCGAGGCCCTTAACCGGGCAGACAGCCCCTTTCACCGGCGCCTGAAGTTCGGTGAGCTGTTCCTGTTTCAGCTGGGTGTCCTCCAGCGAAGGCGTGCTCTGGATTCCTGTGAGGCGGTGCCCATCAGGCAGGACCTATCCCTGGAGGAGTCCTTCCTCAAAACCCTGTCGTTTACCCTCACCGGCGCCCAGAGCAGGGCATTGGAGGAGATCGGAAGGGATATGGAGAAAAGGACCCCGATGCACAGGCTTCTTCAGGGAGAGGTCGGATCGGGCAAGACCCTTGTCGCGTTTCTGGCCATGCTCCGTGCCACCGCATCCGGTCGGCAGGCCGTTCTCATGGCGCCGACGGAGATCCTGGCTGAACAGCACTTCGAAACCATCAGCCAGTGGTCAGAGGGCTGCGGGATCGGTATCCATCTCCTGACGGGAAGCGTCACCGGTGGGGCAAGGCGGGAGGCCCTGATTAAGGCTCGTGGCGAGGGGGCGGCGATATTCATCGGCACCCACGCCCTGATCCAGGAGGATGTATCCTTCCGGTCCATCGCCCTGGCGGTTGTGGACGAGCAGCATCGTTTTGGAGTCATGCAGAGGTTAGCCCTTCGTGAAAAGGGGAGGACGCCCCATTTTCTCGTCATGACGGCAACACCCATACCAAGAAGTATGGGCATGGTCCTGTACGGAGATCTGGACATCTCCACCATCGATGAGCTTCCCCCGGGCCGACAGAGGGTGGTCACGGAGATCCTGACCGAGTCGGACAGGGCCAAGCTCCATCTGGCCATCGCCAAGGAGGTAAAGGAGGGCCGTCAGGTCTACATCGTCTATCCGCTGGTGGAGGAGACCGACCGGTCCGAACTCATGGCGGCAAAGGAGATGGCAAGAAAATACCGGGAGAGGGTGTTCCCCAACATGAAGGTGGGCCTTTTGACCGGGCGCATGGCTCCGAAGGAGAAGGAAGAGGTCATGACGGCTTTCAGAGAGGGACAGCAGGAGCTCCTCGTGGCCACCACGGTGATAGAGGTCGGTGTTGACGTGCCCAACGCCACACTCATGGTTGTAGAGCACGCTGAGCGATTCGGCTTATTCCAGCTTCATCAGCTGCGGGGCAGGGTGGGAAGGGGCAGTCATCAGTCCAGGTGCATCCTGATGGCCGGTGGTAACATTTCCGAGGAGGCCAGGAAGAGATTGAACGTCCTGGTCCGGACTTCATCGGGTTTTGAGATCGCTGAGGAGGATCTTCGTATCCGTGGACCGGGGGATTTCCTGGGGACCCGGCAATCGGGACTGCCCGATTTCCGATACGCCCATCCTCTGGTGGACAGGTCCCTGCTGGCTGAGGCGAGGCGAGAGGCGGAATCGTTCCTTGCCGGCGGTCGGGAAATGCCTGTTTCCCTATCGAATGAGGTGGGAAACTTCTGGTCTGGCCGTTTGGATATTACCGGTTCAGGCTAGTGCTTTATCAACAGGGCATTTTGTGGGATAGTTGGCACCAGCGGACACAAGGATAGGGAATTCCATTATGGCCGCAGATCCTGTCGCTGTGGCAGGAAAACCCTTTAAGTTACTGTTATATAAGGAATAAGACGTGTGCCCAAAAGTTATGCAATGTGTGGAAAACCGTTAATAGTGATGAATCGGAAGGTTCTTTTCACAGGGTTTTCCACGACCTATCCACAATTTCTGTGGAAAAGGAAAAGGAACCCTTATTTTACGGCAGTTTATATCCCATGACGCGTTCTGCATCAGGATCACCAGACGGTAAGAGGAAAGGAGAAAAGATGTCCGGCAATGAGAGAACACTGTCCATAATCAAACCTGATGGAGTGGAAAAAGGTGTCATCGGCGATGTCCTGAACCGGTTTGAGAGGTCCGGCCTGAGGATCATCGCGGCCCGTATGGTTCACCTGTCCGCTGAGGAGGCGGGTGGGTTCTACGCCGTCCACAGGGAGCGCCCCTTCTACGGAGAGCTGAAAGAATACATGTCGTCGGGTCCGATCGTCTCACTGGTCCTCGAGGGAGAGAACGCCATCAGCCGGAACAGGGAGATCATGGGGGCCACCGATCCGGCCGAGGCGCTTCCCGGAACCATCCGTGCCGACCACGCCGAGAGCATTGAGAGGAATATAGTACACGGATCCGATTCACTGGAATCGGCTGTCTTCGAGATCGGGTACTTCTTCCCGGAGATCGAGATATATGGGAAATAGCACCAAATACAAGGTACAAAACGCTGAGTACCCAGCTCTTGGTTCTCAGCTCTCAGGACTGGATTAAAATGCAAGACTTCTTCGACAAAACATTCGATGATCTGTCGTCGATCCTCGCCGGCCTGGACCCGAAGCCGTTCCGATTGAACCAGATCCTGCGTTGGGTCTACGTCATGGGTGCTGACGGGTTCGGCCAGATGACCGATATCCCTGCCGACCTGCGCGGTAAACTGGAAAACATCCTCGACCTGAACCCCATGAAAGTCGTCGATGAACGCCGTTCGAGGGACGGGACGGTAAAATTCCTTTATGAACTGCAGGATGGAGAGCGGGTCGAGTCGGTCATGATACCGGAAGAGGGACACAACACCCTGTGCGTGTCCACCCAGGCGGGCTGCAATATGGGCTGCACATTCTGTGAAACAGCCACCATAGGATTAAGGAGAAACCTCTCCATGGGAGAGATCACCGCACAGGTGGTCTACGCCATACGGGCCCTGGGGAGCCGGATCAGACTCCGAAATCTGGTGTTTATGGGTATGGGTGAACCTCTCAGGAACCTTGACGCTCTCATACCGGCCCTTGACGTCATCCTGGATCCCTCCGGACTCAATTACAGCCCGAGGAGAGTAACAGTATCGACCTGCGGCTGGGTGCCCGGTATCGATCGTCTGGCCCGGAATGGGCGGGGGGTAAACCTCGCCATATCACTGAACGCGCCGGATGATAACACCCGGAACCGTCTGATGCCGGTCAATCGGCGTTATCCCCTGGCCAGGCTCCTCGAGGCCCTGAGGGATTATCCCCTGGCCTCCCGTCAGCGGATCACTTTTGAATATGTGCTCGTCGGTGGGATCAATGACAGTGACGAGCAGGCCCGGATGATCGCCGGGCTCCTCAGGGGTATTCCGGCCAAGATCAATCTGATCTCCTACAATGCCACCTCCGCCCAATTCCGGCAGCCAGCGGAGGGGCGCCTGGAGACATTCCAGCAGGTGCTGTTGGACAAAGGTATACTGGCGACTATAAGGAAGAGCAGGGGCGAAGAGATCGGGGCCGCGTGTGGTCAGTTGAGGGCCATGTCGGAAGGGATGTCCAATGCCTGAAAAGGGTAAGAAACGGACCGGGAAAACCTCCCCGAAAAAGAGGGGGAGAACGGTAGAGCCTGACGAGATCCTCCCGGGGGAAGAGAAGGTGCTTGATCAGGAGACCGAATCCAAGCTGGTGACTGAAAAGAAGGCTGCCAGCCGGAAGCCGGTGGCCTACGACCCTATCGGGGCCTACTACCAGGATGTCCGGCACTACCCGATCCTGAGCCGCGAGGAGGAGAAGGATCTGGCCATACGGTATCTGGAGGATGAGGATGTTGACGCCGCCTATAATCTGGTGACGTCCAATCTGCGCCTGGTTATCAAGATCGCCATGGAATATCGCCGCCTCTGGAAGGAGATCGTCGATCTCATCCAGGAGGGAAACGTGGGCCTCATGCACGCGGTGAAGAAGTACGATCCCTACCGCGGTGTCCGATTCTCCTCCTATGCGGCGTGGTGGATTAGAGCCTATATCATCAGGTACATCATGAACAACACCAGGATGGTGAAGATCGGGACCACGCAGGCCCAGAGGACCCTCTACTTCCAGATGGGCAAGGAAAAGGAGAGGTTAAGGAGGATGGGCATCGACCCCGACAGTAAGGCCATCGCCAGATCCCTGAACGTCAAGGAGTCGGAGGTTGAGGAGATGGCCAAGCGGCTCCGGGGTGGTGACGTCTCTCTGGAGGCCACTCTGGGAGGAGCCGACAGCGATTTCACCCTCTTAGAAGCCCTTCCCGCTCCTCAGCCGGGTGCTGAAGAGGTCGTCGCTGATGCGCAGGCAAGGAGCGTCTACCTCGAGAAAATGACCGAATATGTCGCCGGGCTCTCGGAGAGGGACAGAAAGATCTTCGCCTCCCGGTGGATGAGGGACGATCCTCTGACGCTCCAGGAGGTCGGCGATCAACTGGGGATCACCAGGGAGAGGGTCCGACAGTTGGAGGCAAGGATCCTTAAGAACCTGAGAAAACATCTTGAGGAGGAAGGACTCCATGCCGAAGATTTCTTCTCTTAAGATGCTCACAGGCCCTTTCCGGACCCTGTTATCCATCTCGCTGTTCGTTCTCCTTGCCCTTCCTGTTATCCCTGCCCGGATTCAGGCTGAGGAACTCACAGCCCTGCGAAAGACCAGCCGCGCCTTCGTGCAGATCAGCAAGAGGGTCACTCCATCAGTGGTCAACATCAAGACCTTCAGAAAGATCGGCAGGCGGGGATACGACCTTAACGATCGCCTTTTCGGTGACATGCTTGAACCCTTTCGGGAATTTTTCGGGCCGGATTTCGGGGACCGATTCTTCGGAACCCCGGACGAGAGAATGATCCAGCTCGGCCTGGGATCCGGGGTGATCGTCGGAGAGGAGGGCATTGTTTTAACCAATAACCACGTTATTCGCGGGGCGGAGGAGATCCGGGTGACCCTCGGGAACAGGACAGAGCTCAACGCCGAGGTCATTGGGAGCGATCCGCGCACCGACATCGCAGTCCTCAGGCTTCCGGAGGGCCGATACCCACACGCCCGTCTCGGCGATTCGGATGCCATAGAGGTTGGGGAGTGGGTGATCGCCATCGGAAATCCCTTCGGCCTGGGTCAGAGTGTAACCGTCGGTGTGGTCAGCGCCAAGGGAAGAGCCAATGTCGGAGTCGCCGATCTGGAAGACTTCATTCAGACGGACGCGGCTATCAATCCGGGCAACAGCGGCGGTCCGCTTATCGATCTGGATGGCAGGGTTGTGGGAATCAACACGGCTATTTTCAGCAGGAGCGGGGGATACCAGGGGATCGGTTTCGCCGCGCCTGCCAACATGGCCAGGGCTGTTATGGAGAGCCTCCTCAAGACGGGAAGGATCGTTCGATCGGACCTGGGCATCAGGGTCCAAACCGCCACCGAAGCGCTGATCGAGGCCCTGGGGGCGGGCGCCAGTGCAGGAGTGGTTGTCAGTGAGGTCATACCCGGCGGCGTGGGAGACAGGGCGGGGGTCAGGAGGGGGGATCTGGTCACCAGAATCAGGGGTCGTGAGATCCGGGATCTTGACCTTTATTACCGCATCGTCAGTCTTCTGCCCATCGGCGAGGAGATCCCTGTGGTGGTCCTGAGGGATGGACTGCCCCTGACGATCATGGTCCAGGTGGGTGAGCTGCCGTCCCGACCCCAGGACGCGTCCGTTCGCCTGCGAACGGCCCTTGGCTTTTCCGTTACCGAACTGACGGAGGATACCGCTGACAGACTGGGATATCGGTACGACCGCGGGGTCCTGGTCACCAGGGTTGCCAGGATGAGCCAGGCCGACCGCGCCGGTCTCGAACCGGGGGATCTTATCACCGGTGTCGGCGGCACCCAGGTCTCCGACCTGGAGGCTTTTCGCAGGTCCTTCGAGGAGATCGATTGGGGTGAGGAGGTCCGCCTGAATGTAACGAGGGAGGGACGGAGCTTCCCGGTGACCATGGTGCTGCGAAAGGAAGGATGACCACGAAGGTTCCAAGGGGCGGCAGAGCGATTGGGAGAGGGTGCGAGGAAGGGAGTTTCATTCCCCATGACCCCAAGAGGAGGTCGGACACGTGGGCGGGGAAAACGGCCTGGTACTTGGATCGTATTCCTCGGTACTTGATCATTGACACTTTAACCTCTGACTTTGGATTCTGGATTTCGATTTAAAAGCGGTAGATCAAACATCCCATGATCTCAATACGAGGATTGACAAAATTCTACGGCGGTTTCGAGGCCGTTCACGACCTGAACCTGGAGGTGCCGCCCGGTGAGGTGTTCGGTTTTCTCGGTCCCAATGGCGCTGGAAAGACGACCACCATCCGGATTCTTGCCGGTCTCCTGCACCCCACCGAGGGAGAGGCTTTCGTGGGGGGCTTCAACGTGGTCAAGGAGCCGCTGAAGTCCAAGGCCGTGACCGGCTTTATTCCCGACACCCCCTTCCTCTTCGAACGATTGACGGGAAGGGAGTTCCTTCGGTTTACCGGACGTCTCTACGGCATGTCGACAGGTGAGGTTAAGAGGGAAAGCGACAGGCAGCTGGATTTTTTCGACCTGACCGAATGGGCTGACCAGCTCATCGAGGGATACTCCCACGGCATGAAGAAACGTCTTGCCATGGCGGCTTCACTCCTCCATCGACCCAGGGTCCTTATCGTAGATGAGCCTATGGTCGGCCTGGATCCTCTGGGGGCGAAAAAGGTGCGGAGCCTCTTCCGGCAGTTGGCCGTGGATGGGCTGACCGTCTTTCTGACCACTCACGAGTTGACAACCGCTGAGGCCGTCTGTGACCGGATGGGTATTATCCATCACGGAAGGCTGGCGGCCCTTGGCAGCGTCGATGAACTGGCGAGGAAGGCCCGATCCCCGGGTTCGCACCTGGAGGAGATCTTCCTGCGGCTGACAATGGAGGGCGAGGGGGAAGAATAGTCCCAGGTCCCGCGTTCCAGGGGTGAGATCGCACACGGGGACGAGGGGACACGGGGATGGGGAGAGGGGGCGCATGGGCGCTGATCTGACGCGAAGACACAGGGAAGTAACATCAGGTGTCGGAGTAACGGGGTGTCGGTGTATCGGGGAACAGCTCCTGTCGGGCGCAGTGGAAAATGGAAGGTGGAAAGTGAAAGGACCCAAATCCCAGACCCTGCTATTCTCTCTGTGATCTCTATGGTTAAGGTTTTTAATCTCGGATTTTGGACTTTGGATTGAGTATTGAAACCTGAAATATGAGACCTGGAACCTGGAACTCTACAGGGCAACCCATGAAACCTCAAGGACTGACCTTTTTTAACTCTTTCCTGCTTCTGATCTCCTACCGCGTCAGGGAGTTTTCCAACCGGTTTGTCTTCGGTGGTTACAGGATCTGGGGGTGGACGGTCTCGGTCCTTTTCCTCGGAGGCCTGTTCATCTGGTTCGATTATCTTTTCTTCTCCAAGCTCATCACTGCGATCCAACAGAGGTTGGAGTTCCTCGCCCCCTATATGCTCCAACAGCTGATCCACACTCTATTCCTGTCCTTCTTCGGGCTCCTGGTCCTTTCCAGCCTGGCTTCAGCGGTTTCCGGATATTACATGAGCCGTGAGATACCCTTCCTGATAACCGCCCCGATCTCACCGTCGGCATTCATCCTCCAGAGGTTCTGGCTGGTCTTTCTGCAGAGTGCCTGGATGATCCTCGTTTTCGGCGCTCCGCCCTTTTTCGCCTACGCTGGCCGTCTGGGTCTGGGAGTCGATTTTATCATCGGGTGGTTCCCGGTCTTCGCGCTCCTCGTCCTTATACCGGTTCTCATCGGTTCCACCCTGTCAATAATCCTGATGAGAGTTCTGCCGGCCTCCCGTGTGAGCCACGCGGTAAGCTTTCTGAGTCTGGCGGTCGGAGCCCTGGTGATCATCCTTTTCAGGATGAGCCGGCCGGAACGCCTGTTTATGGATGTGCCCGAGGAACAGGTGATGGATTTCGTCAGGGCCATGTCCGTGCCCGAATCGCCTTTCATGCCTACCAGTTGGGCCACTGTTGCCGTCGTCGGGCTTGGGTCAAACGTCGGAAAGGAGATCTATCTTTTGAATCTCCTTTATCTCGCGGCGGCCGCGGCAGCCAGCGCCTTGATGTTCTATGCGATATTCCGCCTTCTGTACTGGAAGGGCCTGTCGTCCCTCGACGAGGGTCGTATCAGAACGGCCGCTGGAGAAATGACCAGGGTTGAGTCCTCCGCCCAGAGGCTGCCTCCTGTCATCGGCTCCTATCTGGTCAAGGATGTTCTGATATTCATCAGGGATCCGGGCAGGTGGACCCAGATCTTTCTCCTGGCCGCCCTGGTAATTCTCTATGTATACAACGCCCACAGTTTTCCGATGGGTGGTTATTTCTACCGGAATCTGGTCGCGTTTCTCAACCTGGCCATCAGCGGTTTCGTCCTTTCCGCTCTCTGTGTCCGGTTCGTTTTTCCATCTGTGAGCCTTGAGGGAAGGAGCCTCTGGGTGACCATGTCGGCTCCGGTGTCCATGAGGCGGTTCTTCCTCGCAAAGTATCTCTTCGCGGCCGTCCCTCTGTGTATGATCTCTCTGCTGTTGTCTCTGACCACCAACCTGGTCATGAAGGTGGATACCGATATGATGGTCCTCTTCGCCGCGGCCTCGCTGGCCATGGCCCTCTCCCTGGTGGGCCTTAATCTGGGGATGGGTGCCGTCTTTCCCTATTTCAGGTATGAGAATGAGGGACAGATCCCGGCCTCACCCGGCGGCGTGATCGCCATGATCCTCAGCCTGATCTATGTCGGGTTCATGGTCATCTTCCTGGCATCCCCGGTTTACAGGTTCTTCGCCTCCCCCATGGGTCTGTCGGCTCTGACGAGGGGCGATTCCCTTTTGGGCCTTCTCGGGGCAGGTCTGCTCTCCGCGACCGTCGCGGTGGTCCCGGTGGGTCTGGGATTGGGGAAGGTGGGGCGCTGGGAAAACTAATATTGAACTTCAGACCCGGTATCCAGACCTAATCCCTTGAAAAAGGTCTAAAACCGGACACAGGACCAGGAATAAGACCGTTATTTCCAATGATGCGGCGTGGGCCTGCAGGCAGGGAGCTGAATTAATGGGTTTTTCAGAGGAAAAGAAACTGGAACTTATCGATCTCGTGGACCGGCTTGCTGAGCTGGAACAGGACGATCTGCAGGATCATTTTACCACCGAAAACATCCAGTCCCTGAGAAAGGCCGCCGAGTTGATCAAGGGGAACATGACCATCGAGACCGCGGTTTCCACGAGGCGATTTGTCCAGGTCGTTCTGGAGCTCAGTGAGGCCAAAGGGATATGGTCAGGGAAATGGGATCAGACGCTCCAGCAGATCGGTGAACTGATTGGTGAAGGCGAAGGAAAGCAGGCGCTGATGGTGCTGAGAGGATTCATCCGTTTCTGCCCGTCGCCGTACTATCGGGGTGAAGCTGAGGCGGTTTTGAGGGAGCTAAAAGACGATCGGGGGACAGAGGATTAATCCAAAATCCACAGCTTGCCTCGCCGCAGCCTCTTGACCGTCGAAGCTTCAGCGAGGTCGGTTGGCGACGGCGGGTCCAAAGTTCAAGATTCAATATAGAGATAGGACCGGGTCTTTCAGGATTTCACCTTGCCCGCAGACTCAGTACCTGGCACTTAAGGCGTCGCCTTCAATCCTCCTCCTGAAGACGTCGACTCTCCGCCATAATCACCTCGTAGATCCTCACCAGCTGGTCGGTGTCCATGGGACCCTCCGGACCGGCTGCGAGTTTTCTCCTGATCTTACCTTCCCGGGCGGGGTCGAGGATCGGCATACCAAGCTGTTTTTTGACCTTGCCGATCTCCCTGGAAAGGTTGGCCCGTTCCTGTAGGAGTTCGATGATGCGGCGGTCAACCGAGTCAATGGTGGACCGGATATTGAACAGCCGGATATCCTTGCCCGGATCGGAGGCCTTCCTCTGTTCAGTCATGCCGTTCCCTCCTCGCTCCTGCGATCGATGATCGTGTCGGTCCGGTATCGAACGTCGGTCTCCGGGTAGTCGAGGGTGTAATGCAGTCCGCGGCTCTCCTTGCGTGCTCGGGCGCATCGGACGATGAGCGAACCCACCGTTACCAGGTTGCGGAGTTCGATCAGCCCACGGGTGATCTTGAAATTCCAGTAAAACTCCTCCACTTCCTTCTGGAGGAGTTCCACCCGGTGCATGGCCCTCTCCAGGCGTTTGTCGGATCGGACGATCCCCACATAGTTCCACATGGTCCGCCTGATCTCGTCCCAGTTGTGGGAGATGACGACCATCTCGTCCGGGTCCACGGCATCGCCCGGATCCCAGGAAGGGATTCGACCGTTATCGACAGACAACAGATCCTTCCAGGACCGGTTGATCGACCCGGCTATCCTGTCAGCCATGACGAGGGCTTCCAGAAGGGAATTGCTGGCCAGACGATTGGCGCCATGAAGGCCCGTACAGGCGACCTCGCCACAGGCGTAAAGCCCCGGGATGGTGGTCCTTCCCTCGAGGTCCGTCCGTACCCCTCCGCAGAGGTAGTGGGCGGCGGGAACGACCGGAAGGGGGTCCTTGGTCATGTCGTACCCGTAACGAAAACATTCGCTGTAGATGTTGGGAAATCGGGTCATGATCTCCCGGGCCGGTTTATGGGTGATGTCGAGGAGGACGTATTCATCTCCCCTTTTCTTCAGCTCCGAGTCAATGGCCCGGGCGACGATATCACGAGGTGCCAGATCCTTCATCGGATGATAGGCTTCCATGAACGGGTTTCCGTCCAGGGTCCTGAGAACGGCCCCTTCTCCGCGGACCGCCTCGCTGATGAGGAAGGATTTGGCCTCGGGGTGAAACAGGCAGGTGGGGTGGAACTGGATGAATTCCATGTTGGCGATAGCGGCCCCGGCTCGGTATGCCATTGCTATCCCTGCGCCGGTGGCCACGTCCGGATTGCTTGTGTAAAGATAGACCTTGCCGGCGCCCCCGCTGGCCAGGACAACTGCTCTGGCCGCCCAGGGAGAAACCTCCCCCGTGTTCGCATCGTGGATATAGCATCCAATACAGTGATCCTGTGCGGCATCCGCGGGTAGTTTCGCGTCCCTGGTCCCTAAAGTCACCAGGTTGAGGGCTGTGTGGTTCTCCAGCAGTTCTATTTTGTCCGATTCCCTGGCTGCTTTGAGGATGGTCCTTTGGACCTCCCGGCCGGTCATGTCCTGGGCGTGGACTATGCGGCGATGGGAATGGCCCCCTTCCCGTCCCAGGTCAAGGTCTCCGTTGGTCGAGAGGCTAAAGCGGGCTCCCAGCTGGACCAGAGCCCTGATGGCCGTCGGCCCCTCACGGATGATCGTCTCCACGGCTTCTCTTCGGCACAGGCCGGCACCGGCCGTGAGGGTGTCCTCGATGTGGTACTCGAAGCGATCGGCATCATCCAGAACAGTGGCGATGCCGCCTTGGGCACGGGATGTGGAGGTGTCATCGGCGGATTTCTTTGTTACCACCGCCACCCGCGCGAAGGCGGACAGTTTGACCGCGGTCGTCAGGCCGGCTATGCCGCTGCCGATGACGAGGATGTCGCATTCTCTGGTCATGAATTAAAGCTCAAGCTATGAGGTTCCAGGTTCCAGGATTCAAGGTTCAGGTTTCAAGGAGCAAGAACTGAGAACAGGGAACTGAGAGCTGTTGCGCTCGAGTTTACGACTTATCGACTAACCGATTCAACGCAGGATCGGATCATTCGCTTTATCGACAAGTCGTAACCCCGTTCAATCTTTCCCCTGGTCTTTCCC
>JBFFDD010000049.1:0-13558 GCA_041559575.1 bacterium | reverse complement strand
TTTTTCCCCTTTTCAACGCCTTCGTCGAATAGGCGTTGATGTCCAGCACATCGGTGGTGGCCTGATGCCTCTTTCTGTATCCCAGAGAGGCGATCATGGCTGCGTTATCGGTGCAATAGGCAGGCGGCGGGAAGAGGACCTCGAACCCCATTTCCGCGCCCGTCCTGTCCATCTGGGCCCTCAGTGCCCTGTTTCTGGCTACCCCACCGACGACCAGAAGATGAGGGACCCGATTTTTCTGAACGGCTTTCACGCACTTTTCCACCAATACGTCCGTGACGGCCTGCTGGAAGCTGGCTGCCAGGTCACCTACGGAAAGGGGCAGATCCCGAAGGCCCTCCCGGGTCTGATCAAGGTAACCATGCCGCCCCAGATATGTAAAGAGAGCGGTCTTCAGGCCGCTGAAGGAGAAATCGAGACGGTCACCGCCGGTCAAGGGCCGGGGCAGGTGCAGGGCGCCGGGATCCCCTTCACTGGAAGCCCGTTCAATGGCAGGTCCGCCGGGGTAACCGAGTCCAAGCATCTTGGCCGCCTTGTCCAGGGCCTCACCCGCTGCGTCATCAAGGGTCGTGGACAGTGTGCTGATGGTGTCCGGATCCTCCAGGAGAAAAAGGGTCGTATGGCCCCCCGAGGCGACCAGGGCGATCGACGGGTAGGGGGTTCCTCCGGCCAGGTCAAGGGTGGCCAGATGCCCCTGGATATGGTCCACGGAAATCAGAGGAAGCCCGGTGGTGAAGGAGACGGCCTTGGCGAAGGACAGGCCGACGAGAAGGGAACCGATGAGCCCGGGACCGCCGGTGACCGAGATCAGATCCAGATCATCCATTCGACAGCGCGATTCCTCAAGGGCTCCCTGGACGACTCCGACGATCTTTTCCAGATGGCTTCGTGAGGCTATCTCTGGAACGACGCCTCCAAAAGGGGCATGGACCGCGTCCTGGGAGGAGACCAGAGATGAGAGCACCTCGGACCCGTCTTTGACGACAGCCGCGGCGGTGTCGTCGCAGGAGGTCTCAATCCCCAGGACCAGCATATTTCAATCCTTCCTCGAGGGAGACCCAGGTTATGCCTCTCTGCCGGGACCTGAAGGCCAGGCGGTCGAGGGCCCTGGCGGTTTCGGAATAGGGGTGGCCGATGCCCAGTGCCCAGCCGTTCTTCTCGGCATTATCGAGAAGCCGGTCCAGTTGTTCATCGATGGCCTCGGCCGACTGAATGTTGTCCAGAAAGACGCTGCGTTCAGCCGATGGGATCCCCATGTCAAGGGCCATCCGGTACCCCACTGTTTCCGGGGATGTCCGGCTGTCAACGAAGATGAGGTCCCGCTGACGGGCCAGGCGCAGGACCTCGGACATAACCCTGCTGTCCTCGGTGGCCTCGGAACCCATGTGGTTGTTGAAGCCGACGGCACGTGGAACGGCCTGAAGATCCTCTTCGAAGATCCTCGCGATCTCCCGTTGATCCATTGACCGAAGGATCGCTCCGGGCCCCGGATTTATGTCTGGATAGCCCTTGGGTTCCATGGGGAGATGCATCAGAATTGTCTTTCCCCGCCTGAAAGCCTCCTCAGCCAGTTCAGTGGTATGGGGCCTGTTGGGAAGGAAGGAGAGGGCCAAAGGATAATCCAGGTCAATAAAAAGCCTCGCAGCTGAAGGGCTGTGGCCCATGTCGTCGATGATCACAGCGATGACCTTCTTTTCAACAGGGGGGACAGGCAGTGATATCGACGGAGGGCTGACCGGGGCCGGTTCCGGGCGAAATGGACCTCGAGTGCTGAGGATCAATACAACCAGGATGAGGGCGAAGAGAGCCAGGACGGACAGAACCACCCGCATGGCGGTACCTCGGGATCTGTTCCGTTTATTCTTTTTGCCCGCCTTGCCTCTTCTTTTGGAGGTTTTGCCGGCCAGGACCCTACTCCGTTTTCTGGGGCTCCTCGGCCGCCGTCATGCTGCGGTAAAGATCCAGGCCCTTCAAAAGGTCGACGGCTCTCATGAGCTGGTCATCCATCTTCGGATCGTCAGGGATGAGGTCCACCACCGGCCCTTCGTCCTCCTCATCCGTCTGGTCCTCCTGTTCCTCCACCTGCTCGTTGTCCAGCCGTCCCTCGAGATCCTTTTCCTTGATATGTCCCGCGGCTTGCCCCGCGCTGTTGCGGACCACGATATCAGGCTCGATGCCGGTATTCTGGATCGACCGGCCATTGGGGGTGTAGTACTTCGCTGTGGTCACTCGCATCCCGGAACCGTCGTCCATCCGGTAGATGGTCTGAACGGAGCCCTTGCCGAAGGTTGTTGTTCCGATGAGGATCGCTTTTTTATGGTCCTGCAGGGCGCCGGCCACGATCTCCGAAGCGCTGGCTGACCCGCCGTTGACGAGGACGACCATGGGGTGCTTGAACGCCTCGCTCTTCGCGTTGGCCTTGTAGTCGAAGTTCTGATTCTTCAGCCTTCCCTTGGTGGATACGATGGTTCCGGAGTCGATAAACCTGTTTGACAGGTCCACCGCGGACATGAGCAGGCCGCCGGGATTATTCCTCAGGTCAAGGATCAGTCCCTTCAGAGATTCCCCCTTTTCCTTCGTGACTTTCTTCAGGGCCGCATCGAATTCCTTGAGGGTCTTCTTCTGGAACTGGGTGATCCTGATATAACCGATATCCTCATCGATGTCCTTGGTCTTGACGCTCACCAGAGGTATCACATCCCTGGTTATGGTGAAATCGATGGGTTTCTTCTCACCCTGGCGAAGGATGGTGATAGTCACATCGGTGCCCTTGGGGCCCCTCATGATCTTCACCGCCTCCATGAGGGTCATGTCTTTGGTCGGGTTGTCCTCGATACGGACGATCTTGTCGCCGGCGAGTATCCCGGCTCGATAGGCCGGGGTGTCGTCGATGGGCGCGATCACGGTTAAAATGCCGTCCCGAATGCCGATGGTGATCCCGATGCCCTGGAACTCCCCTGCGGTATCGATCTGCATCTCCTTGAACATGTCTGGATTCATGAAGGAGCTGTGGGGATCGAGGGTGCGAAGCATACCTCTAATCGCTCCCCGGACCATCTCCTGTGTGTCCGGCTCCTCAACATAGTTCTGCTGAACAATGGACAGGGCCTGGGAAAAGATCCTCACCTGCTCGTAGGATGAGTTATTAAAAGCCTGGGCATCAAGAACAGGACTTCGATCATCCAGGGTGATCCCGAAGAGAAGCAACAGGGCGATGAGTAGGGCCATCTTGAACCCGCGCTTGTAATCCATCGAATATGCCTCCTTAAAACTGATCAGAGTTTGCTTGCAAACCACGGCTTTGGATCAAGTGGTTTTCCATGCTGCCGTATTTCGAAGTAGAGGGCCGCCCCCTCGAGGGAACCGCTGTCTCCCGCGAGGCCGATCACCTCATCTGTCTCAATCTCCTGGCCGACCTCCGCATTGATAGCCGACAGGTGGCCGTAAAGGGTGTAATATCCTCCACCATGGTCGAGGATTATGATCCTCCCGTAGCCTCGGAACCAGTCCGCGTACAGGACCTTGCCTTTGAAAACCGCCCGCACAGGCGTTCCCTCAGTGGAGCGGATGGTGATCCCCCTCGACAGAGTGTATGTTTTGAACCGTTTATTGAGATTTCTGCCAAAGTCCGCGATGATCTGGCCGGAAACGGGTTGTTTTAGAGCTCCCCTGAGCATGGAGAAGGCGGAATCACCGGTCCGGGCCTGGCGTCGGAAGGCGTCCATCATCCTGATGAGCCTTTTCGATGCATTCTCCAGTTCTGCGGTGAGATTCGAGTACTTCTCCTTGTCATCTCTGACGGAGGCCAGGAGTATTCCCCTGGAACGCTTCCTGCGTGACAGGGCCGTCAGGTCTGATTCAAGCTCTTTCCGGGTTGAGATCAGGAGGTTTCTCTCCTGGAGAAGTCTGTTTTTCTCCTGTTTTTCCAGCTTGAAAAGGTCAGCGGCGTGCCTGAAAAGGTCTGAGTCGTACTGGGCGACCTTTTTCAGGTAAAAGAGGCGGTGTTCCAGGTCCTCGAACCCGCTGGAGCCAAGTATGATCTTTAGATAACTCACATTACCCGCTTTGTAAAGGGCGGTGGATCTGGAGATAAGGCGGTTCCTGGCATCATCCCTTTCACGGCTTATCCTTTCGAGGTACCGCTCAGTTCGGCGGATCTTAACCACCAGCTCCTGTTCCTTGACGCGCAGGATATTGATCCTGCTTCTGAGTGAGGCAATTCCCTTTTCCAGACTCTCCAGTTCCCCAAGGACGGTGGTCTCCTTCGCCTCCGAGGCCTCGAGACGGTCTCTGGCACCCTCCATCTTTTCCTCCACCGATTCCAGCTCCTTGCGGGTTTCCTCGAGGGATTTGGCGGAGTCGTCGGCGCCAAGACCGGAAAGGGGGACAAGGATCAGGGACAGGAGGACAAGAGTCCGAACGATCATCGGGAAAACCTCCCCACGGATGCGAGGCTACCCATGCCTCCCAGGACCATCCCGCCGACGAGGATGGCGGCGATGGTCCTGTTGGGCAGAAAATCCACTGAGATCAGCCCCAGGGCCTGAAAAACGGCAGGGTCCACTTGCGCCAGGGCGAATCGATGGGTGAGTATCAGAAGGGTGATGGATACGATGGAACCCGCCGCTCCCTGGATGAGGCCCTCGATGAGAAAGGGCGTCCTGATAAACCACTCCGTTGCTCCGACCATGCGCATGATCTCGAGTTCGTCCTTTCTGGCCATGACGGTGAGCTTGATGGTGTTCGAAATGATGAACACAGCCGCCAGGGAAAGGATCCCTCCGAGGACAACAGCTCCGAAGTTCAGCACATTAACGATCCGTTCGAGCCTCTGAAGCCAGTCCTCACCATAGGTCACTTCGTCGATAACAGGATCGTCGCCCAATCTTGACAGAATGGAGAGGACCCCATCGCTGTTCTGGAATGGGGGTTTTGGTGTGAGCCGGAGGCTGGCGGGTATGGGATGTTCATCGAGCCCCTCGAGGAGGTCGTCACCCTCCTGCAGCATGCCGCGGAATTCCTCAAGAGCCTGATCCTTGGTGATGTAGGTGACCGATTCGACCTCGGGCAAGGAGGCGAGGTTGTCCTGAAGGGCCTCTATTTCGGAGTCCGGGAACCCATCCCGGAGGTAGATGGTGATGAGGACCTCCGTCCGCCACTGGTCCGTGATACTGTCCAGATTGTGCATCAGGAGCATGTATCCCCCCACAAGGAAGAGGCACAGGGCGATGATCCCGGTGGTGATCGTACTGACGATCCAGCTCTGCCGGAGGTTTGCCAGGGCCCTGATGACGGAGGAGATGAGCCTGCTCATGCTGTTCCCCCCCGTACGATCCGTCCGTTTTCCAGGTGGACAACCCTCTTGCCCATGGACCGGACCATTCCCATATTGTGGGTCGCCACGACAACGGTTGTGCCCCTGGCGTTGACATCGGTAAAGATTTCCATGATCCGCTTGCTGGCCTCAAGGTCAAGGCTCCCAGTCGGTTCGTCAGCGATGAGAATCAGGGGTTCGTTGACCAGGGCCCGGGCAATGGCAACCCGCTGCTGTTCGCCTCCGGAAAGGGTGAGGGGATTGGCCCTCATTTTATGGTGAAGACCTAAGCGCTTCAGGATGAGCCATACCCGGCGCCCGATCTCCCGTCTTGGCATACCCAGGACTTCCAGAGACAGGGCAACGTTTTCGAAGACATTCCTGGTCGGCAGGAGCTTGAAATCCTGAAAGACGACCCCGATCTCCCTTCGCAGTGCCGGTATTTTCGACAGGGACAGGCGGGCGATGTTCCGACCATGGACCAGAATCTGGCCGCTGGTTGGACGCTCATCGGCGAAGATCAGCTTCAGCAGTGTGCTCTTTCCGGCACCACTCGGGCCGGTGATGAAAACAAAGTCCCCCTTGGGAATATGGAGGTTGGTGTCCTGAAGGGCTGATACTTCCTTCTGGTACCATTTGCTGACGTGAAAAAGCTGAATCATGGATCGGAGATGCGGCCGAAAGTTAAAAAGGAGTGGTCACTGCCGCGGATCATTCCTCCTCCATCTCTGAGGCCAGGTATTCGAGGATCACCTGGTCGAGGTTTTTCTCCTTGAAGGATTGCCGAGGTTCGATCGGAGGTATTTGGGAGGAATGGTCAGTGGGCGGTGCGGGGGTGTCAGTGCCGGCTTTCGGGGCGGCGGTCGCAGGAGGGGAAGATGCTTCAGCGGCCAGGGTCCCTGTTTTGACCGCTTTGATCATATCTCGATGCTGGTCCTCGAGCATCTGCCTGAGCTGGGACATGAAACCCTCGGTTCCGACGATCTGGGCATAGCTTGTTTTCTTTGAAGCCAGGATCCGCCCACCCTGATAGACGAGGCTTACGATGACCGGATTGTTCTCACCGCCGTCTTCGGTCTGAACATGGTAGATGGTTCCCTCATGGGTAATGTCGGTGTTGTAGCCCGTGAGCATGGTTTAGTTTGTATCTCCTCGGTCCGTCATTTCCTTTTTTTTGACAACCTCCGGATGCCCCTGCACTGATCCCGCCAGTTTAAAGCTTGGTGGTTCCAAAAGCTCATAACCTCGACCCTGTCCGGCATCCAGGGTCTAACGGAGGATCGAATGGCCGATATGAGCCGCGCCGGATATTCCCGAACCCGTCAAAGGGTGATGGAAAACCTGACCAATTATATAACTCCCAGCTACGACTTCAAGCACTTTTGTCGGTTTTTCCGTCACTGAAACCCAGGAGGCTGTCAGTCACAATGCCGGCGACGGGCGACAGGCTGTGATCGGTGCGGGTGATGATGTGAAATCCCCGTTGGATGTCCAGATCCGTGACCTCAATGACCCTCAACCGTCCCTCTGAGATCTCCTTTTCGACCGTAAGGCGGGAGAGAAATCCGGCCCCAATCCCGGCAAGGACCCCCTCCACCACAGCCCGGGTGCTGCCGAGGGTGGCCGACCAGTTGAGCCTGTCAGGGTTCAGCCCGATTCTCTTGAGGCAACGCTCAACTGTGAGCTGTGTTCCGGATCCCGGTTCACGCCTGATCAGGGCAAGTTCACCAAGGTCGGAGGGGGACAGACGGTCAGGTTTCCCTCCTCCCTTTGCGGCGCCATTGAAAGCTACCAGGACGATCTCGTCTCTGTGGAACAGGCTTGATGTCAGGGACCCCTGGGTAGGTTCCACCCCGGAGACACCGATGGAAACTTCGCCCGAGGAGACCTTTTCCATCACCAACTGGGAGTCCCCTACAGTGAGATTGACCTGGACCTGGGGATACTGCCTCGCAAATCCGGCAAGCCAGCGGGGCAGAAGGTATTCCCCCGGGACAGTGCTGGCGGCGATGCTGATCCGGCCTTTGATCTCCCCCAGATAGCTCTGGACGGCTTCGAGGGATTGATCACACAGGTCGAGGATCCTCCGGGTGTAATCGGTAAACACCCGGCCAGCGGGGGTCAGGGAAACTGTTCTGCCCGTACGGTCAAAGAGCTTGAATCCCAGCTGGCGCTCGAGATTACGGATGTGCGTGCTGAGGGTTGGCTGAGTGATTTGCACGGCCCGGGAGGCCTTCGAAAATCCTCCATGTCTGGCGACAGCATCGAGGGCCCTGAGCTGTTTCAGATCAAAACTCATGATCGGTCCTTGACCTTGATCAGGTCGAGAAAACGGGACACCGCCTCTGTCGCGTCCTCGGCATAAGCGTCAGCGCCGATCTCTAAGGCATAGTCCTCCGTGACAGCGGCCCCGCCCACAACGACGGGTATGTCCGGATGCGACTTTTTCAGCGCTTCCAAAGCCTCTTTCATCTTCGCCATGGTGGTGGTCATGAGGGCGGAAAGGCCCACGGCGTCGCACTTTTCCGAGGAGGTCCGACGCACAATCTCCTCGGCCGGAACGTTTTTGCCCAGATCCACCACCTGGAAGCCGTGGTTCTCAAGCAGCGTTATGACGATGTTCTTGCCGATGTCGTGGATGTCGCCTTCCACCGTGGCCATGAGGATCCTGCCCTTCGACGGGATGTCCTGGCCTTTGAGCCTCTCTCGCACCGGTTCAAAGGCGGCCTTCATCGCTTTGGCCGACATGAGCACCTGGGGGAGGAAGTACTGGTTGCTGGCGAACCTTTCCCCGACAATGGCCATGGCCGGTATGAGGACCGTCTCTCCCAAATCCGTGGGCGCCGTCCCCGCATTGAGAAGGTCCTCGGACAGTGCCCGGGCGCTGTCCGGATCGCCTTCGACGACCGCCCGCTCCAGGGCCTTCTCGGCGGACACCTCCCCTTCCTCCTTTAACTTTCCCGGCACCTGCTCGACCTCGGAGAACAATCTGATGTACTCCCTGGCCTGGGAATCCTGGTTCAGGATGACCCTGGATGCGGACAGGATTCCCATGGAGGTTCCGTGAAAGGGATTCACAATGGCCGCCGACAGGCCGTGCGCGGCGGCCATGGCCAGAAAAGCGGCATTGAGGTTCTCCCTGGCCGGAAGGCCGAAGGAGACGTTGCTGACGCCGAGAATGGTATTCAAGCCCAGCTCTTCGCGGACCATACTCAGGGCCCGGATTGTCTCCTGGACCGCCTCCTGCTCGGCTCCCGCAGAGAGAGTCAAACAGTCGATAACCAGGTCCGAAGGGGCAATGCCGGCATCCAACGCGGCATCCCGTATTCTGTGGGCGATCTTCAGCCTGTCCTCGGCCCGGTGGGGGATTCCCGTCTCATCCAGGGTCAGTCCCAGGACAGCGGCTCCGTAGCGCTTCGCCAGAGGAAGGACGGCCCTGAGGCTGTCCGGCTCGCCGGTCACGGAATTGATCAGGACCTTGCCGTCGGCGGCTTTCAGGCCCGCTTCGATGACCTCGGGCCGGGGAGAATCTACGCTCAAGGGGACCTCGGACGCCTGCTGTACCATGAGGACTGCAGTTTCCATGGCCGGGACCTCGTCCGCACCGGGGGTGCCCACGTTGACATCCAGCATCTGAGCCCCAGCCTCCACCTGGCGTCGGGCCTCCTCCCGGTAGATGTCCATCTTACCTGACCTGACCGCCTCTGCCAGAACCTTGCGGCCGGTGGGGTTCAGGCGTTCTCCGATAGCCCGGATGGGGCTGTGACCGCCGAGGAACAGGACGCCGCCGCGGGACGAAAGCCTCGTCGCTGAAGGATCCGTCAGCAGCCGTGGGGATACCCGCCCCGCCTTGTCGATCCGCCTGCGCAGCTCTTTTGTGTGCTCGGGCGTGGTGCCGCAGCAGCCTCCCAGAACAGCGGTCCCGATGGCCAGGAAGTCCTCGGTGTAGCCGGCGACCTCAACCGGTGTGGCGGGGAAAACCGTCCTGCCACCCTCCAGCCGGGGCATCCCCGCGTTGGGAAGGGCCACCAGGGGCAGCTCCGTGACTGAGGCCATGCGTCTGAGGACATCGAGAATGCCGTCAGGTCCCAGGCTGCAGTTTGCCCCCACCGCATCGACCCCGAGGGCCTCCAGGGTGACCGCCGCCGCCTCAGGAGTGCCGCCGAGCAGGGTCGCACCGCTCGGTTCGAAGGTCATGAGGGCGGCGACAGGGATGTCGCCAAGGGACCGGGTGGCGATGACCGCGGCCCGAAGCTCCTTGATGTCGGTAAAGGTCTCGAAGATGATCAGGTCAGCGCCCGCGTTGGCGAGGACCCCGACCTGCTGGGAGTAGATATCCAGGGTCTCCTCGAAGTCAAGGTCCCCCACAGGCGCAAGGAACCGTCCCGTCGGCCCGACGCTGGCGGCGACGAAGGCCCTGTTCTCAGCGGCCCCCTTGGCGATCCTGACGGCGGCCTCGTTGATTCGTTCGGTGCTGTCCTCCAGGCCGAAGGAGGCCAGTTTGACCCGGTTTCCCCCGAAGGTGTTCGTCTCGACAATGTCCGCGCCCGCCTCGAGATAGATCCGGTTGACCGAGGCGACGTCGTCAGGGGCGTCCAGGTTAAGGGCCTCGGGGCATTGGCCCGGTTTCAGGGACCTCTCCTGCAGCATGGTCCCCATGGCCCCGTCGCACAATAGGGTCCTCTCCTTGAGGGCATCTCGAAAGCGGTTCACTCTGATCACGACCTTTCTGTAATGATGACAGCTATTGATGTTATCAATAGGTATAGCATAGAACATTCAGTTTAGAAATTGGAGAATGGAGATGGGAAAGGTACGAAATACTTCAGTTCCTTGTGCCTGGTAGCCGGTGCCTGGTGTATGGGTATTGATTCCAAAATCGCGATTGCAGAATTTAGAGCATGTAGCGATTTCTCCGCGTAACTCTGCGGTAAGGGCTTAAGAGCCCTCACCGCGGCCCATTTCGTTAAAGCGTTTCCCCAATTCGTCTTCGTCATACTCCTTCGTCTATATTTTCTCCTTCCGTTGACATAGAGCCGGTGGTTACTTACCATACGGCAACCGTCTATTCAGGAAGGAGAAAATATGCCCTGGACCCCGTCCGGCCGCTCGATGGACATCCCGCCCTTCATCGTCATGGATGTCCTGGAACGGGCCCAACATCTGGAGCGGGAGGGCCGTTCGATCATCCACATGGAGGTCGGAGAGCCCGACTTCGACACACCGGAGTGTGTCCGGGAGGCGGCGGTTCGAGCCCTTCGGGACGGGGATACCCACTACACCCACAGCCTCGGTCTCCTGGAGCTGAGGGAGGCGATCAGCGAGCATTACCACCACCGCTACGGTGTCGAGGTCGATCCGGGGAGGATACTGGTCACGTCAGGCACGTCACCGGCTCTCTTCCTTATCTTTTCGGCCCTGCTGGAGGCGGCTGATGAGGTGGTGATGACCGACCCCCATTACGCCTGCTATCCCAACTTCGTCTCCTTCCTCGGCGGACGTCCCGTCTACCTTCCCGTAATGGCTGAGGCGGGCTATCAGCCTGATCTGGAGGCCATGAGGATGTGCCTCGGCCCCAAGACCAAGGCGGTTCTGATCAACTCCCCGGGAAATCCCACCGGCGCGGTCCTGCCGCCTGAGACCCTCGAGAAAATAGGATCCCTGGGCCCTCCTGTGGTGTCGGACGAGATCTACCATGGTCTGGTTTACGGGGAACGCGAGCACTCGATCCTGGAATTTACCCGGAACGCCTTCGTCCTCAACGGTTTTTCCAAACTGTATGCCATGACCGGGTGGAGGCTGGGGTATGTCATTGTGCCTGATCAATTCCTGCGGCCCATGCAGAAGATGCAGCAGAACTTCTTCATTTCCGCCGGGGCCTTCATCCAGCGGGCCGGGATCACCGCCCTGAGGGAGGCGGGGGAGGATGTCAAGAGGATGGTCGCCACCTACGATGAGAGGAGAAAAACCCTGCTCGGTGGGCTTCGCGAAATAGGGTTTTCCATCCCTGTCGATCCCCAGGGTGCCTTTTATGTGCTCGTCGATGCCCGTCATCTCAGTAACGATTCCTACCGGCTGGCTTTCGATATCCTCGACAGGGCAGGCGTCGCCGTCACCCCCGGCATCGACTTCGGACCGGCGGCCGAAGGTCATCTCCGGTTCTCCTACGCCAACTCGAAGGAAAATCTGGTGGAGGGTGTCCGGAGGCTGGAGGCATATGTGGAGGAACTGACTCATGGACAGATGTAGGCGGGAAAACAGGGCAGGGCCGATGATCGCCCCGTTCCTGGTCATTGCCCTGTCGATAGCGGTGTTTTCCTCCTGTGCTTCGACCAGGATCGAGGACTACACGATCCTTCCGCCGGTGGACCGGGACCTCTATTCCGAGGTGATCGTCAACGGTGTCCGGATCAGGGCCCGGTACCTGGACGATGAGTCCCTGAGGGATTTCCTGAGCCGGGGGGGTCACGAGGATCTCCTGACGGGGATCAGGGTCGCCAAAGTGATCCCGTTTCTGGTCTCGGTGGAGAACGCGTCGCAGGGAAACGTGGTCTACGATTCGCGGGCCACCTATTTCGGGGGCGGAGCGGCAGTGGTATTGATGCCCCTGGATTACACCGATGTATATATAAGGTTGAAACGCGGGTTCGCCCGCAAAGGAATCCTGCAGGGGCTCAAGGAGGTTGTCCTGAGCGGTTCAATAACCCTTGATCCGGGGGAGGGTACCGAGGGGATCGTTCTTTACGACAGGCCGGAGGCTGTAGAGCCGGCCGTGACTTTGGTGTTCGATGGGATCTACATCGAGGGGGAGGTCAACCAGGCCTCCTACGAACTCAGGGCCGTGCCCCGGGATGAGAACTGATCAGGACGCCTGTTTCTGTCTCACCAGTTGAAGTATCTCCAGGGCCCTGGGATCCTTGATGCAGTAGATCGAGTGGCCACCCTCCCGCCTCAGGGAGAGGATTCCCCTGGATCGGAGGATCCCCAGGTGTTGGGATATGTTGGACTGCTTGAGGTCAAGCTTCTCACCGATATTCGTAACACAGTGTCCGTCCTGCTCCAGAAGCTCCATGATCCTGATGCGGGTAGGGTGAGCTAAAGCTTTTAGATATTCAGCCTGAACGGCCCGGTCCTCATCCATCCCAACGACCTCCTTGTCATCGTTTTTTATCCATGCTTACATGGTTATTATTAGAATATAATAATAAAAGTGTCAACAGAAAAGCCACACCCGAAGGTGTGGCTTTTATTTCTCTTCCAAGCGGAGTGGCGGCTATTCCTTTTCTTTTCCCTCGTCCAGTTCCTTTTTCTCGGGCGTGACATCGATCTCATCGGCACCGCTGGTTGCCTTTTTGAAGTTTTTGATCCCCTTGCCAAGGCCCGCGCCTATCTCCGGTAGTTTGCCCGCCCCGAAGATGACGAGGACGATCAGAAGGATAAGTATCATCTCGGTAACGCCGAATCCAAACATCTTACGAATCCTCCCTTATTCAGGTGGAATGGAAAAAACCCGCCATGCGTATCCTGTGAAGCTGCAGGTCAGATCCTATGGGGTTCGGCCTAAGGGTATCAGATCCTTGACCCGTGTGACAAGCTCCGCCGGTGAGGTCGATTTGGAGACGGACAGGACCCTGGAAAATCCCCGGTGGCTCTTTTCCCTGTCATTCTCGTGCTTGTCCTCCTTGATGGTGGAACTGTAGATGACCAGTATGCTGTCCTTCCGATTGGGCTGGTCGTTGACCGCCATTAAGAACCTTGTCCCCCCCGACTCGGGCATGATCCTGTCCAGGACAATGAGGTCGGGGATGATCGTACTGTACAGCTTGAACCCCTCAGAGCCGTCAATAGCGGCGTAACACCGATATCCCTCGTCACTGAACGCGTCCATGAGGGTCGCCCGGTAGAACTCGTCGTCGTCGATGATCAGGATTACGGGATCGCGCATGTCAATCTTCGGGTGTGTTGACCGGTGCCCAACCCGTCGTTATTCCTCAGTGGTTTCAACTTCGGGCGTTGGCTCCGGGGCCCTTTCAGGAATGGGCTTCTTGATGGCGTGCCTGATGATGAGAAAACCGTTTTTGCCGCCGGGCACCGGTCCCTTAATGGCGATGAGATTCTGACCTTCCCGTACATCCACCACCTTCAGGTTCTGGACGGTCACCTTGCGGTTTCCCATCTGGCCGGGCATTTTTTTGCCCTTGAAGACCTTGGCGGGATCGGCCGAGGCACCTATGGATCCGGGGC
>JBFFDD010000048.1:0-13658 GCA_041559575.1 bacterium | reverse complement strand
TTGGCCGGACATGAACTGGACACCCACTGATAGCAGGCAGGAAGCAGCCAGCAGCGGGCAGCAAGAAGAATGTAGTTGGGAGTAGGCAGAGGGGAAGAAGCGGCGACACGGGGACGCGGAGACACGGCGAAGAAAACCTATCATAAGTTGCGGCTGTTCCACTGGGAACTGTAAACTGGAAACTATATTTTTGGATTTTAGACTTTGGACTTTGGATTTGATCCAATACTTCGTCTTCGTCTGACTCCTTCGTCTTGCCGCTCAGTACCGGTAAACTCTGACTTCCCCCTCCCGTATCTTCCTCTCCAGATACCGCCTCACGCTGATCTTGATCGCCTCGCGCGTGGGGGGGAAGATGAGGGAGAAACCGACGAAGTCGGTGACGAATCCGGGCGTGACCAGGAGGGCCCCGCCGACGAGCAGCATGGCGCCGTTGATCAGGTCGTCCCCGGGAAGCTCCCCCTGCTCAAGTTTCCACTGGATGTTGTTGATGACCCTGAAACCCTGCTGACGGGCGTAAAAGGCGCCCACCACACCGGTGAGGATGATGAGCAGGAGGGTGTTGAAGGCACCGATGACGGTCCCCACCTTGAGAAGCAGGTAGAGCTCCAGGGCTGGCACCAGGGTGAAAAGTAGAAACAGGCGAAAGAACATCGAATTTCCTCCGGAAATAGAAATTAGATATTGGAAATTGGTAATTGGAGATTATAAAACCGAGAATAATGTCCTTTATTTGGCATTTTGTATTTTCAAATTCTCTAATCTCTAATTTCTATTCTCTATTCTCTACCCTCTCTTCTCTCCTTCCCCATACCCGTCAAACAGAGGACGGAGGGAACGATATGTCTCCTTGATCGCTTCCGGAATCACCCTGGTGTCCGACACCACAGGCATGAAGTTGGTGTCCCCCTGCCACCGGGGGACGATGTGCCAGTGAATGTGATCCTCAAGCCCGGCCCCGGCTGACTTACCCAGGTTCAGGCCGGCATTAAATCCCTCCGGGACCATGGCCCTGTCGAGGACTGAGATGCTGAAACGGAAGAGCTCCATCGCGTCCTGGTACATCGAGGATTCAAGTTCCGCGAGGTCGGCCGTATGGGCCACCGGCGCCACCATAAGATGGCCGTTATTGTAGGGGAACCGGTTCATGACGACGAGGGCCTTTCCGGTGCGGAGCAGAACGAGGTTGTCCTCCGAGGGTTCTGAAGCCGCAACGTCGCACAGAAAGCACCTGTCCTCCCCATCCGAGAGGATGTATTCCATGCGCCACGGTGCCCATAATACCTTCACGAAACCACCCCTGTTCGTCGTTCGGTTCCGTTGAATAAAGTAGAAAGGTGGATGAACTTGAAGCCTGATCTTTCCACTTTTCCCTTTATACTTTCCACTTGACTCTAAACCGTCAGTTCCGGTTACGGTTTAGATTCGGGCCATTATAGCATCTGCTCCTGTGGAGTCCAGAATATTACGGCTGGAAAAGGTCCCTCAAGCAGGGAGTCACGAGGCGAATGGGCCAAATCGTTTGCTCCATCATTTTCCATGGTTATTCTTGTATATATGGCAACCTGAAAAGAGGAGGTGATTGTCATGATAAGAGTAAAAACATTGATAACTGTTGGCCTTGTTTCGGTGATGTTTCTGGTTCTGAGCACATCGGTCGGCCTTTCCGCCGACGAGGGAGCGGTGACCGGCCGAATTCTCGGTGTGTCCCTGCCGATACCCTATTTCTTTGAGAGGGACATCCATTATCAGAACGACCTCAGTCCGGACAGGCCGCGGATCAGGGGATTCACATTAGTCAGCGACGACGGGGGCTACAAAAAAAGGATATCCCCCAGTGACAGCGGATTCTTCTTCAAGGATCTGCCGGCCGGTGATTATTCCCTCATCCGGAACAGGGTTGACAGATATGAGCGTAAAGGACAGAAGACGGTCCCCATCCTTACCTTCTCGGTTGCTCCGGGCCAGCTTGTCAACCTTGGGACCATAGTCATCGTCCACGAGCGCCCCCGTGAGCTTTACGGCTACGATATGGGAACCTACATGAAAGGGAAGTACCTCTACAATTACAGGTATGTTCGTGACAACTCAGACGAGGGTTACGAGGACCCGCTGGGAAGGCTGCGCAAGAAAAACCGCGACCGATACAACCGGCTCCTCGATAATGTGTTGACGGTGAGGGATGGTCCGATGACGGAGGAGGATTCATCGGTCTATGAGCTGGAGGTCTATCGAAGGAATATCAGGTATTGATCCTCTGAGAGGCTTTGGTTTGGGGGATCATTCTTGCGCCGGGTCGGGCCAGTTGTCCGTGTTGAACTCCTCCGATCCGTCCCAGCAGGTTTTTGAACAGAAGTATACCGGGTCGCAGGAATCCTCGTAGGCGGCCAGGCTCATCTCATAGGGATCCCCCTCCATCTTATGACCGCACTCGACACAGTAATACTGCATCGGAGCGTTGGCCTGGATCCCCTTTTTATCCACTTTCGGCATGGAGCGCCCCCGGAACGTAGTTAATAATTTACTTTAGGAATGTGCCGTACCTCGTTGTTATATAATATTTATAAAAATTAGCGATCAGTCACTCGTGGTTAGGATCCAGTTTGAAGTTTAAAGTTTACATTCTAAAAGTAGTGATTTGTGATTCGTAATTCACCCACTCTCCGTGTCCCCGCGTCTGACCTTTTGTCCCCTCTCCCACTCGCCCTGTCGCCCTGTCCTGGATTCGAAGGGATTGAGCCTTCAAAATCACCATCCTTCCGGCGCCTTCGGCGGCGGCGGCCAGTTGTCGGTATTGTACATGTCAGCCTGTTCCCAGCACTCCTTGGAGCAGAAATCCACCGGTTCGAAACAGACGCAGATACCGCAGAAACTGGTCTCGTACGGATCCCCTTCGATCTTGCACCCGCACTCATCGCACCAGAGGTTCACTGTACCGTAGGTCTTCAGTTCAGACTGGCTGTAATAGGTGGTCATTTTTCCCTCCGGGAATGTTCGACCATAAGACTGATCGACTTAGCGACAGAGCGATGAATCAATGCCTGCCATCTGAGTGCCGAACCTGCTTTGATCCTTCATTATCACCGCTAATGGGGATCAATGTCAAAGTTTCCATAAAAAAAGGGAGGCCCAAGTGCCTCCCAATTTTCTTGAATTTTCACTCAGTCGCTTAATCGTATCGTCGTCCAGTCGCTGCAGAAAAGGCTTTGCCTTTTCTGTTACCATCCCTCCGGCGCCTTTGGCGGATCCGGCCATTTTTCCTCGTTGTACATGTTGTCATCCTTCTCCCAGCACTCCTTGGAACAGAAGTTCACCGGATCGAAGCAGCAGCACCATCCGGAAAAACTCGTCTGATAAGGGTCCCCCTCTATTCTATGCCCGCAGCCTTCACACCAAAGGCTCACAGTCCCGCTATTGTTGAGCGTCGATTGTTTGAAGTTGGTCGACATCCACGTACCTCCTGATCACTGTTATCGAATGTGTTTTATTCTAACAATCATTCCTTTTGTCTCACCTAATAATACATCGTTTAATAAATGGCAATCAAATTATATCAGATGAAGGCTTGTAAGCCTTAAGAAAGAAGTCTGTTCTGTTTAGACCGTTCTGACTGACGGCTTCGAAGGACCTATTCCGTGGAATCTTGAGCCAAATGTGTGATAAATTAACACGCATTCGAACCTTGCTTAACCATTATATTCCAATTAACGGGGTGAGCTGTGAGAAGCCAACTTTCGCCTGTTGAACTCAGGGAGCAGATCAGGTCCGGAAAATGGACCTCTCCCACCTCTGGAGCCGCTCCCGGATTTGTCCAGGCCAATCTGGTGATGCTTCCCAGGGAAGAGGCTTTCCACTTCCTCCTTTTCTGCACACGAAATCCGAAACCCTGTCCGGTTCTGGATGTCCTGGAGCCCGGTCAGTTCGAGCCCCTCATAGCCCCGGGAGCTGATCTGAGAACGGATCTTCCGCGGTACAGTGTCTTCGAATCCGGGAAACCGGTTGGGGAAGCACAGGATGTTACGGATCTTTGCAGCCGGGATATGGTGAGTTTCCTGCTCGGCTGCAGTTTTTCCTTTGAAAATGCCCTTTTGGCTGCCGGCGTACCTGTCAGGAATCTCGAGGAAAACAGGAACGTCTCCATGTACATCACGAACCGGGAATGCCTTCCCGCCGGCCCCTTCAGATCCCCCCTCGTGGTCACCATGAGGCCAATGACGCCCGAGGCGGCCGTCCGGGCCGTTCAGGTAACCACCCGATTCAATCAGACCCACGGTGCCCCGATTCATATCGGTTCGCCTGAAAAATTAGGTATCGATTCCCTTGAAGCTCCTGACTTCGGCGACCCGGTGACCATCTATCCGGACGAGGTCCCGGTCTTCTGGGCCTGTGGGGTGACGTCCACCTTGGCGGCCACATCAGTGCCCCTGGCCCGGGTCATCACCCACGCACCGGGACACATGTTCATCTCGGATCTGAAGGACGAGCACATGACACTCCTGTGACGTCCTGTCTGTGGAAATTTGCGCTGAGGGATCCCCATGAGAATCCCCGTCAGTTGAAAAACTGACCGCTCTGTGATAATTTTTCCCCTCGGCAGAAAGACTATTTCTGACCAATCCATCTTTCTACTCAACCGTCAATAATGAATGATCTGACCCAACATGTGGCAGTCTGGTGGCATTGGACCCCGGCACTTTCGGTCTGTTTCGAGCGGGCGGGAATGTTAACCCACCCTTCCGGTTGTTCTGGTTTTTAACGTTCACGTTCTTTAACGAACATTGAGAAGGAGGAATCGAGATGAAGTCAATGATCAGAATTAACGTTATTTTTCTCTGCCTGTTGATGCTAGCGGGTCTTTTCGGACCGACCAGCGCAGTTGCGGCGGATAAGGTGATCAAGATCGGTGTGATCTATCCGCTGACCGGAGGGGCGGCGGCTGCCGGCCGGGAACTGCGAGCCGGTGCGGAACTGGCTGCCGAGATCGCCAACGGCGTCTTTGCCGATCTGCCCATGAGCATGGCCAAGAACGAGGGCGTCAAATCCCTCGGCGGTGCCAGGATAGAGTTGATCTTCAAGGATCATGAGGGCAACCCGACTCTTGGTGCCGATCTGGCCAAAAAGCTTATCCTCGACGACAAGGTGGACGGGATCCTTGGGTCTTATCACAGTTCGGTGACCAAAACGGTGAGTGCAGTGGCCGAACAGTACGGCGTCCCAATGATCAACGGCTCCTCGACTTCCCCTGCCCTGACGAAGCGAGGGCTCAAATGGTTCTGGCGGACCACGCCTCACGACAGATGGTTCACAAAGGACCTGTTCGAACTGCTCGTGGGACTGACCGAGGGCAAAGTCCAGGGCGTCAAGGCGATCTCCAAAGAGGAGATCATGAACCTGGCCTCCGCCTGTGAGAAGACCGAATGGGGGTCCCACGTTTCCGGCCTGATCGATGCTCTCGCCAAGGAATACGGCTTTAAACTGAAAAAGTCCCTGCTGTACGCTGCCAAATCCACCGACCTGTCCAGCGAGGTCCGTTCCCTCAAGGCCGCCAAACCAGATGTGATGCTCTTCGCTTCCTACGCCTCGGACGCCATCCTCATGGTAAAAACACTCCAAGCCCAGAAGTCACAGGCCAAGATCATCTGGGGACAGGACGCCGGGTTTGAGAAACCCGAATTCCGAGACACCCTGGGCGATGCTATCGAGGGCATCCTGACGCGCACCGTTTTTCTCCCGAAGGTCGTGGAGATCAAGAAACTGGCCGGCCAGGTCAACGCGATGTACAAAGCCAAGACAGGAAACGACCTGGGTGGTGCCTCCGCGAGGGCCTTTACCGGACTGCAGACCTGGGTTCATGTGCTTGAGGAAGCCGGCTCCACCAAACCGGCTGATATCCAGAAAGCCGCCAATTCCATTAAGATCTCCGGCGATGAACTGGTCGTGCCCTGGTCGGGGATCCAGTTTTCCACCTCCGGTGAAGAGATCGGGCAGAACGTCCTCGGCTCCGGGCTCATCGGCCAGTACCAGAAGCAGGCTGACGGGACGATGGGACTGGAGATCGTCTATCCGTTCGACGTGTCGTCCGCGGATATGATCTTCCCCCTGGCAGGATTCTGATGACCCGCTGACGTCCATCCCGCCCACCGCCCCTTTTTAAGCAGCGGTGGGCGGGATGGTAATTCTTAAGATAATCCCGGCACCACTATATGGACATACTGTTCAGTTCAATAATCGCAGGACTCCTGTTCGGTATGGTCCTGGCCCTGGTTTCACTGGGCCTGACCATCATCTTCGGAGTCATGGACATCGTCAATTTCGCCCACGGCGAGTTCCTCATGATCGGGATGTACACGGGCCTTTTGACCTCCCAGGTAACCGGCATGGATCCCCTCCTGGGTCTGCCGGTCGCCGCCGCGATTGGATTTGGCCTGGGCGTCCTCTGCTACTATGGTTTCATCCGGTACCTCCTTCGGGGCCCCATGCTGGCCCAGCTCCTCGGGACATTCGGACTCATGCTTTTTCTCAGGAATTCCGCCCTGCTCGTATTCGGATCAGAGGACAGGGTCGTTCATCATGGGGTTCTGGTCGGCAAGAGCTTTGACCTGGGAATGGGTGTGATCATACCGGCAACAAAACTGGCCGCAGCCGGTCTCTCGGTGGCCGCTTTTCTGGCGACGTGGTTGCTCATGAACCGGTCCCGAATCGGCAAGGCCCTGACCGCGACATCCCTTGACGCCCAGGGAGCCCGTTATATGGGGATCCCCACCGAAAAGATGAACGCCCTGGCGTGGGGTGTCGGTGGGGGCACCGTCACCATCGCCGGGGCTGTGCTGGTGAATTTCTGGCCGGTGAATCCCTTTGTCGGACTCCTGTTCACGATGATCGCTTTTACCATCGTGGCCCTCGGCGGTTTCGGAAGCGTGCCAGGGGCATTCTTCGCCGGCCTGGTCGTCGGACTCATAACGGAGATCCCCGGTTTCTGGGATTTTTTCACCTACACTTTCGACGCGGACTGGATGTTAAACGTACCCATGACCTCCTTTAAATACATGATGGTTTATGTCACCTACTTCGTGATCATGGTCATCCGTCCCCGGGGCCTCTTCGGATGGAAGCACTAAAACACGCCATAGATTTTTCAGATTTCCCCCGGGTGGATCTCTTTGTGGCGGGCTCGGTTGCCCTTTTCCTTGTTCTCTTTCCCTTCTTCCCCCACTCCTCCTTCGCGATGGCCACCATGATCCAGTTTCTCATGTTCTCCCTTTACGGCATGGGATGGAACACGATCGGGGGGTACGGGGGACAGGTCGATCTCGGCAAGGCCCAGTACGTCGGTATTGGGGCCTTTACAACCGCCGTCATGCTCATCCGGTGGGATATCCCCTTCTGGATCTCCATGCCGATCGGAATGCTCCTGGCCGTAACCTGGTCCTTCATCATCGGGTACCCGCTTTTCCGCCTGACCGGGCACTATTTCGCCATCGCGACCATCGCCACGTCCCTGATCCTCAAGGACCTTTTCGAGGTCTGGGAATTTGTCGGTGCGGCCCGGGGCCTGGAGATCCTTCCTTTCAAGTACCAGTCGCCGGACTTTCTTCGACTGATCTTCAAGGAGGACGTCTATTACTATTACATCCTCCTCGGCTTCTTCTTTATCGGCCTCCTCTACGTGAACTGGTTCAGGAAATCCCGGTTGGGCTTTTACCTTCGCTCCATCAAGGACAACGAGGACGTCGCCCGGTCCCTGGGTATCAACGTCCATTGGGCCAAGATAAAGACCTACGCCATCGCCACGGCCTTTGTCAGCCTTGTGGGGTCCTTTCACGCCTGCTACATAAAAAACATCGAGCCTGAGGACACCATGAGCCTGGATCTTTCCATACTGATCGCTCTCATGGCCATGCTCGGCGGGGCCGGTTCCCTGTGGGGTCCGATCATCGGGGCCGGCATCCTCCTGCCCCTGAAGAGTTATCTGAAGGAATGGTTCGGTGCGAAAGCGGGACTGGTGGGGATCGACCTGATCATCTATGCTCTGATCATCATGCTGATATCGGCTTTTGAACCGCGGGGTATCTGGGGCATCATCGAGAAGATCAGGCAGAGGAGACGGCGCTGATGCCGATCCTGGAGGTTCATGAACTGACGAAGGATTTCGGCGGCCTCAGGGCCAACGACCACATCTCCTTCGATCTGGAAAGGGGTGAACTCCTTGGTCTCATCGGTCCAAACGGGGCCGGGAAAACGACCCTGTTCAACTGTCTGTCCGGTCATCATCCTGTGACATCCGGCCGTATTGTTTTTGACGGCAGGGACGTTACCCATATGAAAGCCTACGAGGTGGCAAGATTGGGCATGGCCAGGACTTTCCAGGTCTACGCAGCATCAGGGGACCTGACTGTCGAGGAGAACGTCATGGTCGGATGCTACTTGAAGACCCGGTCCATGCTCAAAGCGAAGGCCGCGGCGAGAGAGATCCTCGAGGGCCTGAATCTGCTCGAACTGGCGGAAAGTAAGGTCAGTGAACTTCCTGTCGCCGCCCAGAAAAGGGTGACGATGGCCACCGCACTGGGTACGGAACCGAAGCTCCTTCTTCTGGACGAGGTCGCCGCCGGTCTGAATCCCGATGAGATTGAGGATATCATGACCGGAATTAGACATATTCACAGTGAGTTGGGGGTAACGATCATGCTGATCGAACACGTGATGCAGCTGGTGATGAATCTCAGCCAGCGGGTCATCGTCCTTGATTACGGCCGGAAGATCGCCGAAGGGAAACCCGATGCCATCGCCTCGAACCCGGATGTCATCAAGGCCTATCTGGGAGAGCGGTACGTTCACGAGCAGACGGGCGGAACCTGATGACCATGAAAGAACCGATCCTGAAGGTTGAAAACATCGCGGTGGGCTACTCCGGGCTGCCGGTTCTCCACGATCTGTCATTATTCGTCGATCAAGAGGAGACGGTCTGCGTTCTGGGAGCCAACGGCGCCGGCAAGTCGACCCTTCTTCGAGCCATAATGGGGACACAGCGGATCAGCGGAGGCAGTATCCACTTTATGGGCCAGGAGATCAGCAGGTTTCAGACGGAACAGGTCGTCGAACTCGGGCTGACCTACGTGCCTGAAGAGAAGATGCTCTTCAAGCCTCTGTCGGTAGAGGAAAACCTCCTGCTCGGCTCCTACGTGTTGAGAGATGAAGAAACCATCGCGAAAAATCTGCAATACGTCTACGAACTCTTCCCCAGACTGTCCGAACGGCGGGCGCAGGCCGCCACAACTCTCTCCGGAGGAGAACAGCAGATGGTAGCCATCGGCCGTGGCCTGATGTCCAACCCGAAATTGCTCATGCTCGATGAGCCTTCCCTGGGTCTGGCTCCCCTGCTCATCGATGAGGTTCTCGATACAGTACGCCGGCTCAAGGCAGAGGGCATGACCATCCTGCTTGTCGAACAGAACGTCAGGGAAGCCCTGGATCTTGCCGACCGGGGCTACGTCATCCAGACCGGGCGGATCATCGCTGAAGGGTCCGGCCAGGAACTGCTCCAGAGCAGCATCATCCGATCAGCC
The DNA here is from genome assembly GCA_041559575.1 of bacterium. Lineage (GTDB taxonomy): Bacteria > BMS3Abin14 > BMS3Abin14 > BMS3Abin14 > BMS3Abin14. The sequence continues at coordinate 4,095 of JBFFDD010000048.1, read as the reverse complement.
TATTTGGGGTTATGATATGATCACCATCGGTGTCGACACAGGCGGGACCTTCACTGACTTCATCTTCAGGGACGGGGACCGCTGGGGCATTTACAAGGTCCTTTCCACACCCGCTAACCCGGCCAAAGCGGTCATGGACGGTCTCGACCACATTGCCCATGACAGAATGAGGAAGGTCGTCCACGGTTCGACGGTGGCTACCAACGCCATCCTGGAGAGAAAAGGGGCGAAGACGGTTCTCGTCACCAACCGGGGTTTTGAGGATGTTATCGAGATCGGCAGGCAGAACAGAAGCCGTCTTTACGACCTGGCCTACAGAAAAGAACCCCATATCGTTCCTCCGGAGCTGAGATGGGCGGTGACCGGAAGAATCCTCCAATCCGGGCAGGAGCACGAGAAGCTCGATATCGAGGACACGAAGGGGATCGTTGAGAGGATCAGGGAGCTTGATGCCGAGTCCATAGCCGTGTGTCTCATTTTTTCCTTCGTCAATCCAACCCATGAGAGGGCTGTTCGGGATCTCCTCGGCGATCTCGATGTCCCGGTGTCCCTCTCCCATGAGATCCTGTCCGAATTCAGAGAGTTTGAAAGGACCTCCACCACTGTACTGAACGCCTACGTTTCCCCCAAGATGCAGGCCTACATTCAGTACCTCATTGGGAATCTGGGCAGGGAGGACAGTTTGAGCATCATGCAGTCCAATGGCGGCAGCATCTCGGCCCAGACGGCTATGAGTGAATCCGTGCGTACCATACTCTCCGGTCCGGCCGGAGGCGCCGTGGGGGCCTTCGAGATAGGCAAAAAGGCGGGACACCACAAGCTCATAACCTTCGACATGGGCGGGACCTCAACGGACGTTTCCCTCGTGGACGGGGACCTTTCCCTGACGGTCGAATCGGAGATCTCGGGGTATCCCATCAAGGTGCCGATGATAGACATCCATACCGTGGGAGCGGGTGGAGGTTCCATCGCGTCCATCGATGTCGGCGGATCACTGAAGGTGGGTCCGGAGAGCGCCGGTGCCGACCCTGGCCCCATCTGCTATGGAAAAGGAGAGAAGATCACGGTCACCGACGCCAACCTCTATCTGAACAGACTGATCCCGGAGTACTTCCTGGGCGGCAGAATGTCGCTCAAGCAGGAGGCCCTTGGGCCCTATTTCGACAGGATGGCAAAGGACGCCGGACTCTCACCGATCGAACTTGCCGAAGGTATTCTGTCGGTAGCCAATACCGCCATGGAGAAAGCGATTCGGGTTATATCCGTCGAGCGGGGTTTTGACCCGCGGGAATTTGTGTTGTTCTCCTTCGGAGGGGCTGGGGGGATGCACGCGGCGTTTCTGGCGCGGTTGCTCAACGTCCCGAAAGTCTTCGTTCCCATGAACCCGGGCATCCTGTCGGCTATCGGGATGCTTATGGCGGACGTGATCAAGGATTATTCCCAGACGGTGATGAAAAGCCAGTTCGAGGTGACGAGCCAGGATCTGTCCACCCTGTTCCTGGATCTCGAGAGAAAAGGTGTCGAGGATCTGGCGCAGGAAGGTATCGAACGGAAAGGCGTTCATCTGGAGCGCTACCTCGATATGCGATACGAAGGCCAATCCTATGAGATCATCGTCCCCTTCGATGACCGGCTCATAGAGAACTTTCACAGCCTTCACGAGAAAAAATATGGATACAGGAACGTGGACAAAACAGTGGAGATCGTGAACATCAGGCTCCGCTCAAGGGGCGTTCCTGAAAAACCGAGCTTCGAGAAACTCGAGTCAGGGGCCGAACAACTCGCTGATGGTGCGAGCGTGGGCGAAAAAGAAGTCGTGTTTGACCATGAACCTTTTAAAACAGAGATAATCTTGAGGGACAAGCTGCTGGCGGGGAACCGGCTGCCCAGCCCGTGCATCCTTGTGGAATATTCCTCGACCATCGTTGTGCCTCCGTTCGCCCAGGGAACTGTGGATCCTTACGGAAACATTATCCTGGATATAAAATCCTGAAGGGAAAAACGATGAAGGTTAATCCCATCCTTCTGGAGGTTTTCAAAAACAGGTTTTCATCCATCTCGGAGGAAATGGGTGTCACCCTGAACCGGACCGGGTTTTCGCCCAACATCAAGGAGAGGCGGGACTTTTCCTGCGCGGTCTTCGACAGCGACGGGGATATGATCGCTCAGGCGGCCCATATCCCTGTCCACCTGGGTTCCATGCCTATGTCCGTCAAGTCGGCCATCGAGAGCGTCACCTGGGAACCCGACGACATGGTGATCCTCAACGATCCCTTCAAAGGAGGGACCCATCTTCCGGATATCACCATCGTCGCACCGGTCTTCGCAGGGGGAGCGACCCCGTCATTTTACGTTGCCAACCGCGCCCACCATGCGGATGTGGGGGGCATGAGTTCCGGATCCATGCCCCTTTCCAGTTCCATCTTCCAGGAAGGGGTCATTATCCCGCCGCTCAAGATCGTCGAAGGCGGGGAGATCGATGCTAAACTGATGAGTTTCATCCTCAACAACGTCCGGACGCCCACGGAGAGGGAGGGTGATTTTGCCGCCCAGATCATGAGCAATATAACCGGTGTGAGGCGGACCCTTGAGCTCATCGATAAATATAGCCTTAAAACAGTCGATTCCTATGCCAGGAGTCTCCTGGATTACGCCGAGCGGGTCACCAGGCACACCATCGAGGGTATTCCGGACGGGACCTACTCCTTCGAGGATTTCCTCGACGACGACGGTATCGGCAGTGAGAGGATCAGGATAGCCGTCACCATTACCATCGACGGTCCCCTTGCGACCATCGATTTTACCGAATCCGACCCTCAGGCGAGGGGCAGCGTCAATGCTGTCTCTTCCATCACCCTTTCGGCCGTCCTGTATGTGTTCCGGACCCTTATTGGAAAGGATGTCCCCACCAATGCCGGATGCCTGAGACCGTTGGAGGTCCTGACCAGGAAGGGCTCGGTGGTCGACGCCCTTCCGCCTGCGCCCGTCGCGGGCGGGAACGTGGAAACATCCCAGCGTATCGTGGATGTCGTTCTCGGTGCCCTGTCTCGGGCTATACCCGACCGGATCCCGGCCGCCAGCCAGGGAACCATGAACAACACCACAATTGGAGGGATCGATTCGAGGACCGGGAAACCGTTCGCCTATTACGAGACCATTGGCGGGGGGATGGGTGCGTCAATCAACTCCGACGGGGAAAGTGCCGTTCACTCCCACATGACCAACACCTTGAACACACCCATTGAGGCGCTGGAGTACAGCTACCCCTTTCTTGTCACGGAGTATTCCGTTCGCCGGGGGACCGGGGGGGACGGAAAGCACCGTGGCGGCGACGGGATCGTCAGGGAGATCGAGCTTTTATCGGAAGCGGAGATCACCGTTCTTTCGGAACGAAGGAAAATCCAGCCTTACGGCCTTTTCGGAGGCAAGGCCGGAGCCGCCGGTAAAAATACCATCATGCGGTCGGGTAAGCCCGAGGAGCTGGGGGGGAAGTTCTCAACAATGCTGCACGAAGGTGATGTCGTCCGGATCGAGACACCGGGCGGCGGGGGGTATGGGGAAAAGGGAAATAGAGAATAGAAAATAGAGGATAGAGAACTAGAAATTGGATATTGGAAATTGGGGATTTGATCATTGAAGAAATAGAACATTAGGGCATTAGACGTATAATTCAAGTTTCTAATCCTCTAATTTCTAATTATCTATTGATCCATTTTCCATTCTCTAATTCTCAGTCCCAGTTCTCGGTGTTGTACTCGTCGCTGCTCTCCCAGCATACCTTGGAACAGAAGTAAACAGGATTGACCGAGGCGCACACCCCATCCATGCTCATCTCATAGGGTTTCCCATCGATCACCTTTCCGCACTGGATGCAGTAGGTCTCCACAGTGCCGGTCGTCTCCATCTTCGATCCCTTTGTTCCGGTCATTATTTTGCTCCTTTGTCCCGGTCCGTAATCAGTGATCCGTGGTTGGTAACTTCAAACATCAAACTTTCTCCTCGTCCTGCCCCCTTCCCTCCTTCTCCTCTTCGGCAAGGGAACTCGCCCCTTCGCCCCCTCTCCCCCTCTCCCCCTCGTGTTCGTCTCCTTCCGGC
>JBFFDD010000047.1:0-14186 GCA_041559575.1 bacterium | reverse complement strand
GTGGCCGGGGTGCTCCAGAGCGTGCTGGGAGATGGACTGCTGACGCACGTCTATACCCTCTGCCCTGGCGGACCTCACCGCTTCCCCGCTTATCTCAAGCCCCACGTATTCCCGCGCGTGCAGATGGCGGACAGCAGCCCCGCTGCCGCTGCCAACCTCCAGGACACTTTTTCCCCTGGTATAGGCGGCCGACTGCTCGAACTCGGGCCGCGCGTCCAGATAATACCACTCGAATCCTTGCAGCCGTCTGTAGAATTCCTCGGTTCCTACCAGGGGTGGGTCGAAGAAGCGCAGGTCACAGGTTCCACATTTGACGAGGTGAAGGTGGTTGAAATCGGGAAGCAGATCCTCGATGTCCAGACCGAGATTGAAACGGTAGACCCACGCCAGGTCGTCCCGGGAGATACTGTCGACCGAATCGCACTGCCCCCTACAGAGCCGGCACAGCATCTTCTAGCCCAACATCTTCCTGATCCTTCGGATCAGTCCCTCCCTGACCTTCGGTTCAAACAGGAGGGTGTGAGTGTGCCAGTCAGCCCGGTCGTCACGGATCATTTCCATAGGATGCTTCAGGGGAAAGGTCAGATCCTCTGTCGGCAGATTGGCCACCGGGTGGTCTCCCCTCGTGTGGGTTCCGGCATCACCGAATCCAATGTTACTTACCAGGTTCACGCCGGGCAGGATCGACAGTCCGTTCTGGATCCAGCAGGTGAAGGTCCACCGGTAGGCCCACGAATCGACCTCATCACGGTATGCAATGTCGAAGATCCTCGTCCAGTAGCTCACCAGGGAAGGGTGGGACAGGATGTCCTCCAGGTAACCTTCGTCCCTTACCCGCGGCCAATGCCTGAGGTCCGCATCATAGAGCAGCCAGGCCCTCCGCCAGGTCGCCCATCCCCAGCAGTGGTTGTAACGGGAGAAGTAGTAGCTGTTGTCGGTCCGCCTCCTGCCGAACTGGAAGTTGTTTCCGGACACGACCATGATCCGGTTGTCATCACGGTAACGGTCCAGCAGCTCCTGGCAGAAAGGAAAGAAGGACCGGGAGGCCAGACAGTCATCCTCGAGGATGATGCCTTCCTCCTCGTTCTCGAAGAACCAGTCGAGGGCGCTGCTGACGGCCTTCCGGCATCCCAGATTGTCTTTCCGGAAAAGGGTCTTCAGCTCACAATCCCAGTCCACACGCGTGGCTATGTCACGAACCTGACCGCACACATCCCCTTCCCCGGACCGGTCCGGACGGGGGCCGTCGGCGGCTACATAGAGCCTTCCAGGCCTTGCCTGTCGGATCCTGTCCAGGGCCCGTTCGGTTTCTTCGGGGCGGTTGAAAACCAGAAAGAGAACCGGGGTTTTCAATTCACTCATTCCAGGTATGACAAACCTCCTGAGTCTTTTCCATCAGCCGCCGGACCCGGCCCGGGGGAGATGTTACCCGGGTGGTGCCGGCGAATGCCTGACCTCGTCCAGCATACGGCAGAATCTATCCAATATGACCCTCTCCGAGAAGGTCTCCTCGAAATATGTCAGGCTCCTGGCCGCAGAGAAACTCTCCTCGTCGGAAAGGATCTCCAGGCTTCTTCGGACCATCGATGGAACATCCGCCACAGGGACCAGATATCCGTTTCGGCCGTCCTTCACCACCTCACCGCTCCCGCCCGTGTCAAAGGCGACCACCGGAAGTCCGCAGGCTGTGGCCTCCAGAAGGGCCATGCCGAAGCTCTCCATCAGGGTGGGCGAAACGCAGATCGTACAACCCTTGACCAGGGAGATGTTCTTCTCGTAGGCCAGTCTGCCGGGGGCATGGTAAGATATGCCAGGACATGCCTTCCGGTAACCATCCAGCACCTCGGGTGCAATGTGACCCGACAGGAAGAATCCGACCTCGCCGTCGAATCCCGTCGAGATCCCGCGCATGATCTCAGGTACGAAGTCAGAACCCTTGTAGACGCTTCCCGCTGAGGGAATGTACACCACAGGGTCATGGCCGGCAAGGCCCATCTCCGACCTCGGGTCCAACGTCGGTATGGATGACAGGGTCCGGCTGTCGACGAGGTTGGGGATCACCGAGATACCTCCTCCATATTGGTAGGTATCGAGAAAAATGTTCTTCATGTACTCGGAGGGACAAACGACATGGTCAACCTTCCGCAGGGCCCTTTCCTCCAGCCTGAGGGCCAGGCACGCGTCGTGGGCACAGTGTTCGGGGATGGACGGCTGATCCAGGAACCTGGCCGGGTTGTGGTGGGAGATCCAGACGAACCTGGACCCCTTGGGCTTTTTCAGATAAAGGGCCGGCGCGCCATGGTCCGGGATAATGACCACCTCGGGCCTGAATTTCTTTAGGTCCCGGCTTATCCTCATCGCCGGGAACGACTGCAGGATATCGTAAAGCTGGTAGGCCTCGCTCCGGCACCCCCGCAGCCGGAAGTAAACCCGCAGGAGGTAGTAGATGGCCTTTTTGGTCAACCTGCCCGCCCCGTAGCGGTTCACTTTAACCCCCCTCTCACTTACCTCGTCCTGAAAGGTGAAAGCCCTGACCTCGCAGCCCCGGCCGGACAGCCCCCTGAAGAGGGAGAAGTGGGCACTGGTGATCCCGCCGCTTCCGAGGGGTGGGAAGGAGCTGGATATCACCGCAATCCTCATGGTCAGGCTCTCCCCTTCTCTGTCCCGGAGGATCTCAGCCAGTCCTTCACCCTGAAGGGGACCGACCGGAGAAAGAACAGGGGGTCGCGGAAGGCGTCGAGGAGAAAACCGCGCCGGTTGCTGGCTCGGAATCGGGACCGGGTGACGGCCCTTATTCTCTCCCTTTCATCATCCGGTATGGTGTCGATGTCATATCTTTTCCTCACCGAATCGATCTCCTCCAGTCCGACGGTGTGGTAGATCGTCGCGGTCTTGGTTCCGCCATGCATGCGGTGAACCGCCGCGATCCTGTCGATGGCAACCGGCCGCTGCCGACGGGAGAGCCGCAGGAACATGTCGTAATCGAAACAGAACCTCAGGTCCCGGTCGAACCCGCCGGTCTCGAAGAAGGCCCGCCGCGACCAGAAACAGGCCATCTGGCCGAAAAGCATCCCCGTGCACAACAGCGACCGGAAATCCTGGACAAAGGGATAGTATTTCCAGGTGTCGTGTCCGCCTTCCCTCCTGAACAGGGTGCCCGCCACGAACATCTCCGCCCCGGGGTTGCCCCGGAAAACCTCACCGGTGGCGTGAAGGGTCCCGGGAAGATAGTAATCGTCGGAGTTGATCCAGCCGAGCAGGTCCCCGGTAACCCGCTCGAACCCCCGATAGATGGCGTCGGCCTGGCCCCGGTCCTTACCGGACTCCCAATGGGTTAGTTGATTCTCGTATTTTTTTATAATCTCCACCGACCCGTCGTCGCTCCCGCCGTCCATAATGATATACTCGAGGTTGGGGTATTCCTGCCGAATGACCGAAACAATGGTCCTCTCCAGATACCGCCCCTGATTGTAGGAGGGCGTCACGATACTGATCCGCGGCCAACGCGAAGTCTGGTCGGAGGATCTGTTCACATCATCCCCTTAATGTCCATCGTACCAAGGAATCTCCGATTGGACGTCCTTATCCTGTGCTACCAGGACCCAAACGTAACCACCGTGGGTAAAAAAACCCGGCAATCCTATTTACCCTGGATCTCGTTATACAGACCCTGGTATTTTCGGGCAATTACCCCGATATCATACTCCTCCTGAGCGATCTCACGGCATCGCCGGGCCATCCCTTCTCGCCTGGCCGTGTCTTCCAGGAGTTGGATTATTCCCTCCGCGAAATCGTCCTGATTCTCCGCCTCCGCCAGGTAACCCGTGGCATCGGGGCGAACCATGTCAGGGACTCCGCCGACGCTAAAAGACACCATGGGTGTGCCGCAGGCGAGGCTCTCCTGGAGAATGAGGGGAAGGTTGTCGGCCCGGGTCGGAAAGATGAGCAGGTCCGCGGACGAGTAGGCAGCCGCCTTGATCTCCTCGTTTTCGACGTATCCCAGATCCACTACCCGGAGCCCCGTGTCCTCCTCGAGGGATTCCCCGCCCCTGCCCATGACAACCAGAACCACTTCACGCTTGACAGATTCCGGCAGCCTTGTCAGAGCAGACAGGACAAGATCGGCTCCCTTGCGCGTATCGAGAAGACTGGCGGCCGCGTAGAGGAGGACAGCGGCTTGAAGGGGAATGCCGAGCTGAGACCGGCACTCCTGTGAATCCAGTGGCCTGAAGACGTCCAGATCGATGCCGTTGGGAATATGATGAATCCTGTACCTACCGAGCATACTCTCACTTGCGAGCCGGCTCAACCACCGGCTCGGGGTCACGACGTGGAGGTCACACTGTTCGAAGACCCTGTTCTTCAACCTCCATTCGAGGGCCGTCGCATCCCTGGTGATCGATGGATAGGTCTCCGGATAGGGACACTGCCCGCATCCCGTTTTCCAGCGGTCACAGTCGAAGCTGTAGGCGCAGTGGCCGGTGAAACTCCACATGTCGTGGAGGGTGAAAACAACCGACTTCCCGCTGGTGACCTTTGGCAGGGCGCGGTAATTGAAATATCCGCCGTGGAGATTGTGAAGATTCAGGACGTCCGCCTCCCGGTGAAAGGGGTGGTCAATAATCCTGCCGCTGGTGATGATGTTCAGGTAGTTCAGGCCCAGTCTGGACGTCACCTTGCCCAGGACATGCTCCAGGTATGGTTTTCTGGATATTATGGAGACCTGATCGCTTCCCGAAGCGGAGGTAGCCACGAGGAGTTGCGAATCCACCCCGCGGGCCCTCAGGCCGAGGTGAAGCCTGAAGGCCGCGATTCCAGCGCCGCCGATGATATCGGTCTGGTTGATGTGGAGGACCTTCATCCCGCCCACCCGGCAGCCGGAAACGCTCCGCTGAGGCTCCATCCGTAGGCCCTTCCACGACCGATCAGGGCACGGATCGCCCGTATCACCTGCCCCCTGCCCGGATTCCGGTCTCCATCACAAATGCCCCTGAACGCCCCATGCGGCGGAAGATCCCCTGCCGGGCAGAGTCCGGAGTTCCTCCTCACCACGTTCAATTCAACCGAGAAACACACCGAGCTTTCCTCCGAGGTCCTTCAGCAGAAAGACCCATTCTGTTCTGCGGTTTCTTCGGGCTTTCGCTAACACAATGGGCAGGCGAACTGTGGCAAAATAGAGCAGGTCCAGGCCCTCCATCAACCTCTGACGGAGGCCGCAGCCGGAACCGTACATCCGTTTGATGGCCAGGCCGGATTGAATCCCCCGCCTGAAATGGTAGCCCAGGCGATAGTGTTCTCGTGGAACCCAGTGGAGGACCTCAATGGCGGGATCGTACCAGAATTCCGGCCTGTCCGCGTAGATCCGGAAGCACAGTTCGGACTCCTCTCCGACCCTCATTTTTCCTCCCTCCATGCCGAAGGCGGGGGAAAAACCGCCGTACTCATCCAGGATCTCCCTCGCGAAGGCCATGTTGGACCCCGAGAAACCGTACCGGGCGTTTCCCCCATGGAGGAACCGGGGAGTGTCCCCCCACTCCCTCGTCTCAAGCTCATCGACAAACCATTCGGGGGGCGGTGCCTCGTACCAGGGCAGGATCCGGCCGCCGACCAGAACGGGGCGGGGTGTGACGGCCTCGAAGGCGCCGAGAATACGCTCGCACCAGTCGGGTGCCGCCCGGGCATCGTCGTCGATGAAGGCGACGAACTCTCCCCGCGCTTCCCGCCATCCCCGGTTCCTGGCGTGGCTGAGCCCCTGGTTCGTCTCGACCACCGACCCGAAGTTCTTCACCTTTCCCGCGAACCGGTCGATGACCTCTCCCGTGGACCCGGTGGAGTTGTTGTCGACCACAATGACCTCGAATTGATCCCCATCCAGGGACTGACCGGTCAGGGATTCAAGACATGATTGCAGCAGAACGGGGCGGTTATGGGTGCAGACGACGACCGACAGTCGGACCATTAAAAATATTTCCTCGCCGGATCGGGTGAGGGGCTCTTTCTCACATTCAGCGCCTTGAAGAGGTTTCCGCCGGCGTACCTGTCGAAAATACCCAGAAGGGAATGGATCGATCTCACCGAAATGGGGTACATCCGCATGGACTTCAGGAATTCGGCCCCGGCGGCCTTTCTCTCTCCGCTGTTATAGAGCTGCTCGCCGGCGTGAAAGTGATGCCAGGAGAGGATCTGCTTCCATCGGCCGGAAACCCGATCGTCGCCGCAGTCTTCCAGAAACCGCTTGAGGACCTCCTCCCTCTCCCGGACGAAAGGAACCCGGCTGCCTCCCGTCTTGCTGTCTGAGGTCAGGCGGAAACAGGCCAGCCTTTCAGGGATGTAGTGAAACCGGAAATGCTTCGCCGCCCTGTACCAGAGGTCCAGGTCCATCACGTAGTCGAGGTTCTCATCGAAGCCCCCGACTTTCCCGATCACCCGCTCCCTCAAGAACACCGTCGGCTGAAAGATGAAGTTCCGGCACAGCTCCGTGTAGAGATCGAACTGCCGGCTGCGCCAAAGTGCCATTTCCCGGTCTTCCTCGTCGATCAGCACGCAGTCACCGTAAACCAGGTCGGCATCCCCCTGGTCAACAAAATAGCGGGCGACCCGGTGTAGAATCCCCGGACGGTACATGTCGTCTGAATTGAGGTAGGCGACGATCTCTCCGGTGCTTCTTGCCAATCCCTTGTTGATGGCGTGGCTCTGTCCTTTGTCGCTCTCACTGACCCACCAGGCAATGTGGGATTCGTACTTCCTGATGATATCCACCGTCCCATCGGAGGAACCCCCATCGACGATCATGTATTCCAGATTGGGATAGGATTGGAGAAGGACGGACCGGATCGTCCCCTCGATGAATTCCCCCTGGTTGTAGGACGGGGTGATGACGGTGATCCTCGGGTACACCGCCCCTTCCCGATGGGACTCAGGTCTCAAATCGTCCGCCTCGTACCACGGCCATGAAAGCCTTTCACCGCCGACTTCCGAAGGAGCCTCCGGCGGTGGGGGCAAGGGGATGTCCCGGCGGTTCGTCTTGTTTCGCAGGTCTTCTCCCATATTTCTCCCGGTCCGGATGCTGAAAGAACTCTCGAAACGGTCCGGTCCAGCCCACACCTCCCCGGGCAACTTCAGCGGTCCCGGAACCGGCCTACTCCTCCGGCCTGACAGCGTCCACGATGAGGGAAGTGTAGTTCAGGTTCCCGTCCCTGTTCCTCGGGTCGTTCCCGGCCGAGCGGCTGACGGGCCCTTCTTCAGGTTGCCATTCCCCTTGGTGAAATTCTCCTTTTTCGTCCCAGTACTCCAGGAGCTCTACCCGGAATCCGCACTCCTCCAGGGGCCGGCTGATGGTTCTGTAGTCATAGAGCTGTTTATGGTCATCAGCCCCGTCCCCCGACCCTCCCGGCCGCACCTTTTCGATGTATCCCGCGTCGGGGTGGAGTCCGTCCGGAACGGCGATCCTCAGCCGGCCGCCCGGTCTCAGGAACCGGTAACAGTTCCGGTTCGCCACCGCCGCCTCGTCAGCGTCCAGGTGCTCCCAGACATGTTCGGCCAGGAAGGCCCGCCGGGTGCCCTCCCGCCAGTATCGAGCGAAATCCTCATGGCGAAGGACGTTAAGGGAGGTAATCCCGGTGGTCAACCAGCCCGGATGATCGATCGGGGAACCTCCCAATATTACACGGTCCGCTCGCCGGAAACGGCGGATCCTTTCCCTCTCCTCCCGCCGGAGGCGAAATTCCCGCCTCTTAGCGTCGATATAGTCCCTTAATCCCACTCCCCTCGGAGATTCCCCGGCCACCATTCGCCTCAACCCACCGGACCGGCATCCGGAACCAGCCAGCCGGTCGTCCGGGTAAAAAAGGGCACGTAGGGCGACGGGCCGGGAAAGTCGACGAGCCTGTACTCTGGCGGCGCGAGGTCCATGCCCTTACGGTAGTGGGGCCGGTCCGTGTTGTCCCAGAGGACCCAGCCTCCCCCCCTCACTTTGCCGACGGCGTGTTTGAAGCAGGAGGGCCGGGCCCGGCCGTCGACCAGAACGAGGTCGAAATACCCGTCGCCATAACCGTCGATCTCGGACGCGTACTGCCGGAAGCTTCTCTCTCTCAATGACGGATCGCTCGAGGCGTAGGAGTCGGCGTCGGCGGGATCCTGATGGGGGTGGGATCCGCCTTCCTCCGGCGGGATCAGCCGGTGGGTCCAGTTCCGCAGACCGTTATCCGACATGGCATCCGCCACCCGGTCCAGCCAAATCTTATCGTGTTCCACCGACACTATCTGGCCGACCCTCCGGGCGAAATAGAGGGTCGATCCCCCCGTTCCGTACTCGAACACCCTCATCTCACGGGTCAGGAAGCGGTCAAGGAACCGGATGGCGGAAAAGGTGATCCATGGCTGCTGGTCTTCAAGTGCATCAGCGTCCCCGGTCAGGCACCTCCTCCATCGAGGATAGGTGACGACCAACTGAAGGGGGTGGAATGAGCGGGGGTAATCCCTCTTCAGGGCCCTCGATTCCTTTATGTATCTTCTCAAAAGTCCTTTTTCACCCATCACTGCGATCATTCGGCTCAAGGTGGCGGAACGAACAGTCGAGGAGGAAATTCCCCTGTCCCGGCGGCGGCATCTTTCCCGTGTCAAAGAAAGGCCCCGAGATCACCTCGAATGATCCGGCGTTCTGTATCCAGTCCGCCACCACACCGTTCACGGCACAGTAGATGGTAAAGCCGTACCTGCCCGGGATGAGGGGAAGCCGATCAACGGTCACCTCCAACCGGTGATCCCCTGTGGCGCTCAGGGACGCGTTCTGCCCGACGACTTCGCTGTCCAGAAGGGTGATCCTCTGGCCCGCCTGATCATCGATCCCCATCGACAGATGCACGTTTCGCAGATCATTTCCCGACCGGTTCCGGAGGTGAAATACGATCTTTGCCGTCTGACCGCTGGTGAAAGCCTGGACCTCCCTGCCGTCCCGGCCATAAAAACAGATGTTTTCACACCTCAGGTCTCCGGTTCCCTTCCGGTCCCTCCTCTGGTCGAGGGAAATGGCCATGGGCTCCTGCGAGTGAAGAAGGTAATCCGAGATGACCTGCTCAACCGTGCCCAGCCTCTCCAGTCTGCCGCCATGCAGCCAGACGGCCTTCCGGCACAGGTTCCTGATCGCCCCCATGTTATGGCTCACGAAGAGGATGGTTCTTCCCTCCCGGCTCACGTCCTCCATCTTTCCCAGGCATTTCTTCTGAAAGGCCGCATCGCCGACCGCCAGGACTTCGTCGACTACCAGGATCTCCGGTTCCAGGTGGGCCGCCACCGCGAAGGCCAGACGCACGTACATGCCGCTGGAGTACCTCTTCACCGGCGTGTCCAGGAATTTTTCCACCTCCGCGAAGGCGACGATCTCGTCGAATTTCCCCCTGATCTCCTCCCGCCCCATGCCGAGGATGGCGCCGTTGAGGAAGATGTTCTCCCTTCCCGTCAGTTCCGGATGGAAACCGGTCCCCACCTCCAGGAGGCTGGAGATCCTCCCCCTGATGGAGGCACGTCCTTCCGTGGGTTCCGTGATCCGGCTCAGGATCTTAAGCAGGGTGGTCTTTCCTGCCCCGTTCCGGCCCAGGATGCCAATCCTGTCGCCCTGCTGGACATCGAAGGAGATCCCCTTGAGGGCCCAGAACTCCTCAGTATCTGGCATTCCGGTGAAAGCGTGACCGGCCGAGGAGCGAAACGGATGGAGGAGCCTGCGGGCCAGGCTTTTTCCACCTTCGGTGAGACTGTCCCTGAGGGTTCCATAGGAGGCCTCCCTCCGGTGGCCGATGATGTATCTCTTGGAGAGGTTTTCAACTTTGATAACAGTGGTCATATCAGTTGAGGGAAATGAAGATCGGAAAAGACCGATCAGCCTTATATTTTCCAATCCCCATTTTCAATTCTCCATCTTCCATTAACAGGTTAGATCTTAGATGACATCAGCGAAGGTTCGTTCCAGCCTCCTGAAATAGGTCAGTCCAAGCCAGAAAATAAACACGGTTAAGGCGACGGACAGTAAAAAGCCAGGAAGATAGAAGCCGAAACCCTTGCCGAGCAGCGCCCAGCGGAAACCATCGATGACCCCAACCATCGGGTTGATCGAATAGGCCAGCCTCCAATTCTCAGGAACGACCTGGGTGGAAAAACCGACCGGCGAGATATACAGCCCGAACTGAACCATAAAGGGAACCATATGCCTGAAATCCCTGTATCTGACGTTCAGGGCCGAAAACAGGTATCCGAAACCCAGGGCCGTGATCATGGCCAGCAGGATAAAAAGGGGAAGGACCAGGATCCGCCAGGTGACCGCATGCCGGTACCACACCATCAGTCCGGCCAGGATGACGAAGGAGACAGCAAAATCCACCAGACTGACGATGGCGGTGCTCGACGGAACGATGAGCCGGGGGAAATACACCTTGGACAGGAGATTGGTGTTGCCGACGAGGGAATTGCTGCTCGCCATGAGCGTACTGGAGAACATCTGCCACGGGAGCATGGCAGCGAACACCAGGATGGGATAGGGCACTCCACCGGAGGGGAGCCGGGCCAGTTTCCCGAAGACAACGGTGAGGACGACCATCGTCAGGAGGGGTTTGATCACGCTCCAGGCGACCCCGATGACCGTCTGCTTGTAGCGGACCAGGATGTCCCGCCAGGCCAGGAAGTAGAAAAGACCCCGGTACTGCCAGAGTTCGGCCCAGTAATGCTTCATTCCCCTTCCAGGCTCTATGACGGTGTCAAAACTCTCTTCGGTTCCCATAAAAGCCCCGATTTTCCCCGGCCAATACCAAAAACGCCAATTTGTTAATTTTGACATATTAACAGAAAAGGTTTTAGCCTGTACAGGGGGAAAGCGGGGGAGAATTAGAGAATGGAGAATGGAAAATAGAAAATGGAGAATAGACGCGGGGACCCGCCTTCGCTGAAGCTTCGGCGAGGCAGGCACGGGGACGAGGGGACTCGAGGCGGAGAGGGAGGGAGGAGAGAGTGCGGATGGGCCACG
Source organism: bacterium (assembly GCA_041559575.1). GTDB lineage: Bacteria > BMS3Abin14 > BMS3Abin14 > BMS3Abin14 > BMS3Abin14. The sequence continues at coordinate 3,175 of JBFFDD010000047.1, read as the reverse complement.
GGGCGAGGGGGCGAGTTCCCGCGAGGGGGCGAAAGAACCCCAGTCCTAAGAGATAAGTAAGAACACAGTCCTAAGAGATAAGTGCTCAGTGATAAGGGTACAGCGCTTTTACTTATCACTTAGGGCCCAGCACTTAGGACTATTTCTTATCTCTTATCACCTAGCACTTAGGACTCAGTTCCCAGTTCTCACCTCTTTGTTAAAATACAAACTACGACCCCGAGGATCCCCCGACTAACCGATTCAACTAAGAATCAGCACATTCGCATTGTCGAAAGGTCGTAACCTCGCACCGCCGCCCAGTCGGGTGGGACTCCGCGTCCCCCGTCCGGTTTCCGCTATAATTAGAGGTGGAGGATCCCCAACCCCCACGACAGGAGCCGCTATGGGAAAGAACATACCGCCCCTTGCCCCGGATGACCTCAGGTTTACCTGTGACGTAAAACAGCTTCCCTGGAAGAGCACTGAGGAGGCCCCCACCCTCGAGGGACCTGTGGGCCAGGAGAGGGCCCTGAAGGCCATTGACTTCGGCCTCAGGATCGACAGCTCCGGCTACAACCTCTTTCTGGTCGGAGAGCCCGGGTGCGGCAAATCGTCCACGGTCAACTCCATGGTGGATGAAAAGGCCTCCTCGGAGGAGGTTCCCCGCGACTGGGCCTACGTCAACAACTTCGAAAACCCGCGCAACCCCCTGGCCATACCCTTTCCCCCCGGCAATGGAAGGATGTTCACCCGCCAGATGAGGGAGCTCGTGGATGTCCTGAAGAAGAACATCCCGGCAGCGCTCCAGGACAAGGAGTTCGAGGGCCGCCGCACCGAGGTCGTCGAAAGGATGGCCCGTGAGAACGCCTCACTGCTGGAGGATTTCCGGAAGCGGGCCAGGAAAGAGGCTTATTCCTTCGAGAAGATCGAAAATGAATACGTTTTCATACCCCTTCGTGATGGAACCAAGCTCAGCCAGGATGACTTCAACGCCCTTCCGGAAAAGGTTCGCGGCAAGTACGAGGAGGCCATCCGCCGGTTGAGGGAAGAGCTCAAGGAGACAACGCGGGAGGCCCACCGGAGAGAGGAGGAGATCCACAGAAAGGTCGACGCCATGGCCAGGGACCAGGTCCGGACCGCGGTGGCCCCTCTCATCGAGTCCATCGCTTCGGCCCATCCGGGCAACGAAAAACTTCACCGATTTCTGGAGGTCGTCCTGGAGGACATTCTCCAGAACTTCTCCGATTTCCTGGAGAGCGGTGAGAAGGGGATCTTCCCCGAGATCAAGATCATGACCGGCGAACCTCCCCTGAAACGCTACGAAGTAAACCTCATCGTTGATATGTCACAACAGAAAGGCGCCCCCATCGTCAGGGAAACCCACCCGACCTTCACCAACCTGATCGGGAAGATGGAGTACAGCATTCAGTTCGGCATGGCGTCCACCAGTTTCTCACAGATCCAGGGCGGCGCTCTGCATATGGCCAACGGAGGGTATCTTGTCCTTGACGCCCTCGAGGTTCTCAAGAGCCCCTTCGCCTGGGAGGCGATCAAGAACAGCCTCAAGGCCCGCCACATAAAGATCGAGGACCTCGGGGAACAGTACCGGCCCATTTCTACGGCCACCCTCAAACCGGAGCCGATCCCCCTGGATGTCAAGATCGTACTTATCGGAAACCCGTTCATCTATTATCTCCTCCTGGCCCACGATGAGGATTTCTCCAAGCTTTTCAAGGTCAAGGCCGATTTCGGCAGCACCATGGGCCGAACAAAGGACGCCATGGAGGAGTATGCCATCTTCGTGGCCACCCACTGCCGCGAGGAGGAACTTCTGCCTTTTGACGCCTCGGCTTTGGCAGCTGTCATCGAGTTCGGCGCCCGGATGGCCGAACACAAGGACCGCCTCACCACCCGTTTCCACAGGGTGGCGGACCTGATCCGCGAGGCTTCCTTCTGGGCCCGGGAGAAGGGGGACAGCAGGGTCACAAGGGATCATGTCGTCGGAACCCGGAGAGAAAGGGACTACCGGTACAACCGGATCGAGGAGCGGTTCGGGGAGCTCATTGAGGAAGGCACCCTCATGGTCCGCACCGAGGGTCAGGTGGTGGGTCAGGTCAACGGCATATCGGTTTACGACATGGGGGATTACCGGTTTGCCAAACCCACCCGCCTGACGGCAAAGGTTTTCCTGGGTAAGGCAGGCATGGTGAATATCGACAGGGAGGTCAAGCTGTCAGGAAGCATCCACAACAAGGGGGTCATGATCGTGTCGTCCTATCTGGCCATGCGGTACGCCGTCGATTTTCCCCTGTCTCTGAGCGCTTCGGTCACTTTCGAGCAGACCTACGAGGAGGTGGAGGGTGACAGCGCCACAGCCGCAGAGCTGATCGCCCTGACCTCGGCCATCGCCGGGGTGCCGGCCCGCCAGGACATGGCCATCACCGGATCCATGGACCAGCACGGAAACATCCAGCCCATCGGCGGAGTCAACGAGAAGATCGAGGGGTTTTTCCACACCTGCAGAGACCGGGGCCTGTCCGGCACGCAGGGCGTCGTCATCCCGGCGTCCAACGTCCGGAACCTGATGCTGTCCGAGGATGTCATCGATGCCGTCAGGGAAGGAACTTTCGCCATCTTTTCCGTGGACTCCATTGACGAGGCCATCGGGCTATTGACCGGCGTGGAGGCCGGGATCAGGGGTGAAGACGGCCGGTTCCCGGAGGGGACATTCAACCGGAGGGTGGAGGATCGGCTTCGGGAGATGGCCGAAAAGCTGAAGGGCCACGAGGAGGAGGAACCGGCAGTCGAAGACGAAAACGAAGAGGGAAGCAGAACCTAGATAATGAAGAATGGAAATCAGAGATTGGAATAAATACTCATAATCCTGACAATCCGATCCCTATTCTCTCATCTCCATTTTCTTCAGTTCCCTGATCCTCTCCTCAGCCCGGCGGGCCGTTTCCGAGTCTCCTCCCAGCCTGGCGGCCTCGGTGAATTCCATGACGGCCATTTTGACATCGCCCCTGTCGAGGAAAAACTCGCCGATAACCAGATGGAGGAGGGGGCTCTTTGGGTTCAGGACCAATCCGCGATCGAGGAATCGGCCCGCCAGTTGGTATGCCTTCGCCCCAAGGGCTCCGGCCCCGAATCTGATGCTATCGCCAGGATCCAGGGTCCGGTCAGGATCTATGCG
>JBFFDD010000046.1:0-14203 GCA_041559575.1 bacterium | reverse complement strand
CATCAAGGGAGGGGAAAGTTGCGGAAAGGGATTTTATTATGCTGGTCGGGGCGAGAGGATTTGAACCTCCGACCTCCTGCTCCCAAAGCAGATGCGCTACCAGGCTGCGCTACGCCCCGAAAAAATCGCTGTTGTTTAAGTAAACACGTTGTTATTTATGTTGGATCGGCATTTCCCTCTCGCCCGTTCGTCAAACTTGGAGCATGACTCACTCAAGACGCCAAGGCGCGAAGAGGTTTATAGAGTATAAATTATTTCCACACCTTATCCCTTGACTTCCTTTGCGTTCTTTGCGTCTTTGCGAGAGCCAATATTTGAATCCTCGATTGATCGACGATCCTGAAACACCGAGTATCCCTGGGCTCTCAAACCGGCACAACACCTTACTATTATATCCTTATTTTTCAAGCTCTTTTTCGATAACCGAGAGCTTCGAGGCCATAGCTTTGATGGCCCGGAACCGGTGGCTGACCAGGTTCTTGACCATCGGCGGCATCTCCGCGAAAGTCATGCCCGCCTGGGGGTAGAAGAAGATCGGGTCGTAGCCGAAGCCGCCGCCGCCCTTCTTCTCCCTGGCGATCATGCCGTCCACCTGCCCCTCGGTCTCCCAGGTGGCCCCATCGGGGGAGGCCAGGCAGATGACGCACTCGAAATGGGCCCTCCTGACCTCGTTGGGCACCTCCTCCATCTGGCTGAGGAGGAGGTCCATGTTGGCCTCCATGTCCCCTTCCTCCCCGGCGTAGCGGGCGGAGTGGACTCCCGGCCTGCCGTCCAGGGCATCGACCACCAGCCCAGAGTCGTCGGCCAGGGCGGGCATTCCCGCCCATTGGGCTACGGCCAGGGCCTTCTTGCGGGCGTTGTCCAGAAACGTCTCGCCGTCCTCGACCACCTCCGGGGCATCGTCCCCCACCTCATCCAGGGACAGGACCTCGAGGCCGGGACGGTTGAGGATGGCCCTCATCTCGTTGATCTTGCCGGGGTTCTGGGTAGCGAGAATGAGTTTCATTGAAAATCAGAGCTTAGGAGCCAGAAGTCAGGGAGCAGGATTAATAAGAATCTCACCATGTACTATGTACCTTGTACTTTGCACTGGAAATTCTCGGCTACCTTAGATCGCCGAGAATTTCCTTTTGCCACTTAACGATCTTCTTGATCCCCTTGGCCCCTTCGGCGATGAGGGCGTTGAGGCCGTCCTGGTCGAAGGTGGTCCCCTCGCCCCCCGCCTGGACCTCCACCAGCCGCCCGCTGCCGGTCATCACCAGGGTCATGTCCACGTCGGCCTGGGAGTCCTCGATGTAGTTCAGGTCCAGGAGGGTCTTCTGGTCCACGATACCGACGCTCACCGACGCGAGGTAGTCCTCCACCGGGATGCGTTTCATGCGCTTGTCCTTGACCATTTTCCGCAGCGCGTCGACCAGGGCGATAAAGGAGCCGTTAATGGCCGCCGTGCGGGTCCCCCCGTCGGCCTGAATCACATCGCAGTCCACGTAGAAGGTCCTCTCTCCAAGGGCGGCCGTGTCCACCACCGCCCTCATGGTCCTGCCGATAAGCCGCTGGATCTCGTGGGTCCGGCCGGTCGTCCGATTCACGGTTTCCCGGGTCAGCCGGTTCTGGGTGGACCGGGGAAGCATGGAGTACTCAGCGGTCACCCAGCCCTGCCCGGTGCCCTTGAGCCATAAGGGGACCCTCTCCTCCACCGACACGCTGCACACCACCCTGGTGTCCCCCATCTCGATGAGGACGCTTCCCTCGGCATACTTCTGGTAGGGACGGACCAGGTTGATCTTTCTTATCTGGTCGGGCTTGCGGCCGTCCGGCCGGATGAGATCACCGAGCTTGAATGTCAGGTCCTTGTCTTTGGTCACTGAAATCTCCTTAAATCGAGAGTATCGATATGTTTGGTTCAAGGTTCAAGGTTCAAGGTTCAAGGTTCAAGGTTCAAGGTTCAAGGTTCAAGGTTCAAGGTTCAACCAGGAGTGTAATCCATCCTCTCAGCTCCGAAAGACTTTTTTTGAATTTTGAACCTTAAATTTTGAATTGTCTTATTTTGATTGCTTTCCCTTGGATTCGCTTCTACTCCCCCAGTTCCACCAGGGACACATCATCAATGTCCCGGTCGAGGAAGATGCGGCCCACATCGGCGAAGCGGCCGGGGCCATCGGTGACCTCGAAGTAGTCAACACCCACCGCTTCGCTGTCGAGCAGGTCGTTGTCCCTCATGTAATTTCTGACCTCCATGCTGACAGCCTCCGCCGAATCGATGAGAACCACCTCGTCACCCACAACCCGGGAAATGACGCCTTTGAGCATCGGGTAGTGGGTACAGCCGAGGACGATGGTGTCCACTCCTGCATCCACCAGGGGGGCGAGGTACCGTTCGGCCACCTGGAGTGTCAACGTATCATCCAGCCATCCCTCCTCCACCAGCGGCACGAACAGAGGGCACGGAACGGCCTCCACCCTCACGGAAGGGTCAAGGTCACCAAGGGCCTTCTGGTAGGCCCCGCTGAAGACCGTCCCCCGGGTTCCCACCACGCCGACAACACCGGCCCTGGTGGCCTCCACCGCCGCCATAGCCCCGGGGATGACGACACCGTAGACCGGCACATCGATCTCCGACTGGAGGGCTTCCATGGCGTATGCCGATGCCGTGTTGCAGGCGACAACCACAGCGTCCACCCCGCGCCCGACAAGGTGCCGGGCGATCTGCAGGCTGTAACCGGTAACCGTGTGGGAGGATTTGGTGCCATAGGGAACCCGCGCCGTATCCCCAAAGTAGAGGATCGACACGCTGGGCAGGGCGTCCCGCAGGCCCCGGTAAACGGTCAGGCCGCCGATCCCGCTGTCGAACACGCCGAGCTTGTTCAAAGAACCTCCGGTTCAGTTCTAAGTGATAAGAGATAAGTGCTAAGAACTAAGGGATAAATCCTTTGCTTTTTGTTATTACCTTTTTACCTGTTACTTTGTACTTTTTTCTCCGATCGAAGATAGGCTACCAATCCCCCGCCAGCAGCTGGATCCTTCCCGGCAGCGGCCGGTTGATATCGATGTGACCGGCGAGGGTTTCAGACTCCTTCCCCTCGATGAGGAGCTGGACCTTGTCGATCTCGGTGAAATTCTCGGTGATGGTGTTTACCAGGGAATAGACCGTCAGCAGTTCCGACCAGGACCCTCCCGGATGGTTACTGGATACCGCCGAGGTGAGATCCACGTAAGCTATCCTGTCCCTCACGAAGACGCTCCTCACCTTAACGCCACCGGGTATGGTTGCGGAGAGGTTCCGCTTGCCCGGACCTGAGATGAGCTCCTGCACGGACCAGAGTACGGTGGCCGCCGTTTCTCCCCAGGGGATCTCCCTCGCTTCCAGGGCCAGCCTGCGCCCGTCAGCGTCGGAGAAGTAGAGGTCGATGATCCTGGATTCTCCCGTCGTGGGCTTTTCCCGCCTGGTCACCGAAGGGACGGGGCCCTCCGGAGCCTTCCATGAGATGTAAAGCCGAAAACCGATCACCAGAGCAGCTGCCAGGAGCAGGACAGCGGCAATAGTGACGAAGGTCTTTTTCACAGCGTCCCTCTTTCTATCTCGCCCCGGATCAGGCTCCTGTGGTATTGGGCGATGGCGTCGAAGAGGGCTCGGGCGATCCGCTCTTGATGCGAATCCTTGTTGAGCTTGATCTCCTGGGACGGATTGGAGACAAACCCGACCTCCACCAGGGCCGCCGGCATGCCCGCGCCCATGAGTACGGCCAGAGGAGCCTGACGTACGCCCCGGTTACGTCCTTTCATGGTCTCAACGAGGCTTTCCTGAACCCTGACGGCGAACTGTTCACTCTCCCTCAAAAACTCCATCTGGGCCATGTCCCAGAGGATCGCCTCGAGGAGGGGAGCCTCCTCGCGGCCGCCTTCCACACCCAGGGCCCGGTTTTCGACCTGCGCCAGCTGTGAGGCGTCCAGGTCGGTGGCCGAAAAACTCAGGTAATAGGTCTCGTACCCCGCGACCTCTTTCCTGAAGGCGGCGTTGGCGTGGATGCTTAAGAAAAGGTCAGCCCTGTTGTTGTTGGCGATGGCCGTTCTCTCCTTGAGGCCGACGAAATAATCGGCGGCTCGCGTGAGGACCACTTTGACGCCAAGATCCTCCTCAAGCATTCTCTTGAGCTTTTCTGCAACAGACAGGACCAGTTTCTTCTCCAGGGTGCCGGTGCTCCCTTTGGCCCCCAGGCTGCGCCCCCCGTGGCCCGGGTCGAGGACGACGACGCTCAGACCCCGGGGGCGTTTTACCTCCTCCTTCTCCTGCAGGTACTGCTCCCGCTCGATAAACGAAGCATACCTCGGCAGATCCTCAGGCTCAACGCCCTTGAAGGATCCGCTGCCTTCCGGACCGAGGATGATCGAATCCCCGGGTTCGCTGACGGTCACCGATCTTCCCAAAAGGGCGGGTAGTCCCTTGGTGAGAAAATCACCCGGCAATTCGACCCGCCCCCCCAGGAGTTCGATGGGGGCGGTGAGGACCGCGAACAACCCCCTGGACAGGACCAGGGGTGATCCAATATGAAGCCTGCAGGAGCCGGCACTCCCTACCAGATCCAGCCGTTCACCCATGATGTCCAGGCTGCTGCGGAGGGAAAAGACCGAAACCAGGAAGGAGAGGTCGACCCTGTTGCCCGTCATCTTCAGCGGTATAATCCTCTCCCCCACAATCCCGCCCTGACGGGCCGCCTGGCTGCCGTCCCTGGCGGGGACATCCTGAGGTGTGAGAAAAAGACCGGCGCATGCCAGAAGGACCGCGATGAAAAGGGTCAGCCCGGTGCGTCCAGCGGCACGCATCAGAAATCCCTCGGCAGAAGACCGGGAAGGTCCGACGGAGGGACGTAGCCGGGCGTGTATCTTCTCATCCCGGAACCCTGGCCGGATGAGCCGGAAGATCTGGCATACTCCCTGGGGGCCGTTCCGATCTTGAAGGCCTCGTAGATGAATTTGTCCGCTCCGGCGCCCGCCAGAAGACCCGTGGCCGGGTCAACCTTCACCATCTCGATGCCCGGGGGAGGGGGGGAGAAGGGAAGGACGGGCCGTCCCTCCATGGCCTTCTGCATGAAATCCACCCATATGGGGGCCGCCGCCCGGGAACCGGTCTCATTGACGCCGAGGGGAGCCAGCTCATCGAAACCGACCCACACCCCCGTCACCACGTTCGGTGTGAATCCCATATACCACGCGTCTATCATGTCATTGGTCGTCCCGGTCTTTCCGCATGAAGCCCTGTTGAGGGCCTTGGCCCTCCAGCCTGTCCCGGCCTGGACAACCCCGCGAAGCAGGTTCTGCATGATAAACGCGGTGTCCTCGGAAAGGGCCCGGGTGAGCTCCGCACCCCCCTGCTCCAGCACGTTGCCGTCCCGATCCACAATCCGGGTGATAAACCATGGGGTCGCTTTCAGACCCAGGTTTGCGAACACCGAATAAACGGAGGTGAGCTCCATGGGCGTCACCCCCATGGACCCGAGGGAGATGGACAGATCCTCGGGGAGCTCGTTTTCGAGCCCGAACTGTCGAGCGTACTGGATCACCGTCTGGACACCGAGTTTCTGCACCAGCTTAATGGTGATGACATTCCTCGATTTGACGATGCCGGTACGCAGGGTGGTAGGACCGTAAAACCGCTCGGAATAGTTGGCGGGCTTCCACTTCAGCTCCTCGGTGGGATCATCGTAGATGATGGGGGAATCGATGATGATGGAGGACGGGGTAAAGCCGTTCTCCATGGCGGCGCTGTAGACCACCGGCTTGAAAGCTGAGCCCGGCTGCCGTCTCGCCTGGGTGGCTCTGTTGAACTCGCTCCGGTTGAAATCGAACCCGCCCACCATGGCCAGGACCTGCCCGGTGGAAGCATCCATGGACACCAGGGCCCCCTCGACAGCGGGGTCCTGCTCCAGGGCAAACAGGGGGCCCCTGTCCGGGTCCTCACTGCCCGTGAACCGGACAAGGATCAGGGAACCGACACTTAAGGCCTCGTTGGCATTTTGGACAACATCCTGGGAGTGTTCCACCTCCGGGTCGGGACGGCGGGCCCAGCTCAGACCCTCGACGGGCAGGTACCCTGTAATGCCGCCTGTATCGACGACAGCGCCCTGTCCGTCGACCCGGACGACGAGGGCCTTCAGAACCTCCCCCTGCTTCCATGGCTTATTTGTGCCAGTGCTGTACTGAAACAGATCGATGCCGTTTTCGGCCCTGATACTTTCGAGGACGGCCGGGAAGTTCTCCGATGCGATAAACTCCAGAGGGCCGCGGTATCCCTGTCTTTTGTCAAGGTCCCGGAGCCCTTTCCGGACGGCCTCCTGGGCGTATTTTTGAAGCTCACTGTCGGCAGTGGTGTAGACCTGGAGCCCACCCCGGTAGAGCGCCTCTTCGCCGTACTTCTCGTAAATATACCTCCTGACCTCCTCACTGAAATAGGCCGCCGGGTCATCGGTGAGGGGAAACTGGGGGTTCAGCCCAAGGGGAGAAGATCCGGCGTCGGACCTCTCGGCAGCCGTTATGGATCCGATCTCCTCCATGCGGCTCAGCACCAGGTTGCGCCTGGCCAGGGCCTTGTCGGGGTGCCTGGTCGGATCGTAGGCGCTCGGAGCCTTGGGAAGGCCGGCAAGCATTGCCGTCTCAGCCAGGGTCAGGTCCCAGACGTGTTTTCCGAAGTAGTTCTGGGACGCCATTTCGACGCCGTAACTGCCGAACCCGAAGTAGCTCTGGTTCAGGTACACCTCCAGCAGTTCATCCTTGGTAAACCGCTTCTCGATCCGCCTGGCGAGTATGGCTTCCTTGATCTTTCTGGTGTAGGTCCTCTCGCTGGACAGGAGCAGAGATTTGGCCACCTGCTGGGTGATGGTGCTGCCCCCCTGGACCACCCTTCCGGCCCTCAGGTTCTTTAAAAAGGCCCTGAAGATACCCAGGTAGTCGAGGCCCTTGTGTTCATAGAAGTTGGCGTCCTCGATGGCAAGGACGGCGTTGATGACCACCCGCGGGACCTGGTCGATGGATACAAGCTCCCTGTTTTCGGTGAAAAACCGGGTGACCTCCACACCGTTCCGATCGAACACCAGGGTGGGAAGGGCCGGTTTGTAATCGTCCAGGGACTTCAGATTGGGAACCTTGAAGCTGAAATAGAGGTACATTCCCGATCCTAACAGGACACCGGCCGCGAACAGGGAAAGGGTGGCCAGGAACAGGATCCGGACCTTTCGCCGCCGGCGCTGCCTGCCCGTTGGTATTCTTCGTATTTTCAAGTTATCGACCTCGCTGCGAGTAAGATGATGCCGCTTCCCGGCAGAATTAGGGTAAGGTACGGTCCGAGCATTGATCTGTCAAGCGGGGAAGGAAGTCCAGAATCTAAAATAAAATCTTTGATCACTGAGAATTCAGGGAACTGAGAACTGGTACGCTCGAATTTACGACTTATCGACTAACCGATTCAACGAAGAACCGCCGCATTCGCCTTGTCGGAAGGTCGTAACCTCGCCCCGTCGCCCCCTCGCCCGTGCGCCCTCTCTCCCCCTCTCCGCGGCTGCTCTTCCCTCTTCGTCTTCGTCTTCCTCCTGGCCTGTGCTATCATCCCCCTATGGACCGCCAAACCTGGGCCCAGGTAAAAATCACCGTGCCTGCGGAAGCGGCGGACGCCGTTGCCGACTTCCTCACCACCCTTTCCCGGCGCGGCATCACCCTTGAGGAGGGCCAGGGGGGTGTCAGGATCACCGCCTACCTCGATCCAAAAATGGAGGAGTGGAATATGGAGCTGACCCGATACCTGGCGGATCTCCGGGAAATGGGGATCCTGGCTGATCGGGTCGATCCCGAGATCGTCCTGATACCCGATGAGGACTGGATGTCTGTTTTCAGGGCTCAGCACTCCACCGTGCGCATCTCCGATCGCCTGGTCATTCGGCCTACGTGGTGTGAACCGGAGCAGGGCCGGGAAGTTGTCCTCGACCCCGGCCTGGCCTTCGGCACCGGGTCGCACGCCACCACCCACCTGTCCCTTACCCTGATGGATGGCCATATGGAGGAGAGGACGGTGGAAAAGGTCCTCGACCTGGGAACCGGCACCGGGGTCCTGGCCATCGCCGCTGCCTTTCTCGGTGCACCGCAGGTCCTGGCGGTGGACAACGATCCCATGGCCGTCGAGGTGGCCCGGCAGAACGTCGGAAACAACGGCGTTGCAGACACCGTAACCGTCGTGGAAGGCGGTGTCGAGGACCTCCCGGACACCTACGACCTCATCCTGGCTAACCTGTCGGCCTCCCTGTTAAAGAGGCTGGCCTCCCATATATGCTCCGCCCTGGAGCCTGACGGCACCCTGATCATCTCAGGCGTCACCCGGGGAGAGCAGGAGGAGATCCGTGAGGCTTTCCTCCACTGCGGACTGCGGTTTGAGGCTCTTTTAACCAGGGATATATGGATTGCGGCTTCCCTTTCCCGCCGAGGCGGGGGTCTACCCCCTGGATGAATATGTCATCGGGGATCTTTCATATCGAGCCCGGCATGATCCAGGGCGAACGGGCCCTGCTCACCGGCGATGAACTGCGACACGCCCGCCTGGTCCTTCGCCTGGCCGCTGGCGACACGGTGACGCTGCTCGACGGACAGGGGGGCATATACGAGGCCCTGATCGCCGGCATCGGTAGACGGGAGGCCTCCCTGGCGATCACCTCCAGAAGGGAGGAAAAGCCTCCTCCCTTCCGGATCACGGTTGCCATGGGGATCGTAAGGGGCGAACGCTTCGATTGGGCCATCCAGAAAGGGTGTGAGCTGGGCGCTGTCTGTTTCGTTCCTCTGGTTACAGAACGCGTAGAGGATCGGGCCGATGGGCATTGGAGACGCCTTGACCGGCTGGGGAAGGTCGTAGTAGCGGCATGCAAACAGTGCGAACGGGCACGCTTCCCCGACCTCAGAGAACCCGTACCCCTGGAGGACCTGGAGCCCGACGGCTTCGACCTCTCCCTGGCCTTCTGGGAGTCCCCTGACGTCCCGTCCATAAGGGAGGCCACCGGAGATGTGGCAGATCCGGTCACCTGCCTGATGGTCGTCGGTCCGGTCGGTGGATTCACCCGGAAGGAGGCTGAGACGATGGCCGCGAAGGGATTCAAACTGGCCGGGATGGGTCCCCGTATCCTGCGCACCGAGACAGCCGTCGCCGCGGGCATCGCCATCCTGCAGAATATGTTTGGGGACATGGGATAGCCATGCTTTCGCATGGCAGATTCAAGGTTCAAGGTTCAAGGTTCAAGGTTCAAGAAAATTGTAAGACATATAGGGTGCTTAAATACAAACAAAAAAGTAAGTTAACTGGAAGCTGTAAACTGAAAACTCCACTATAAGGTAAGTATTCCATGACAAAAACCTGTTCTCATTGCGGCGCTCCAGACTACGGCACCCCTTTCTGTCCGTCGTGCCAGTCCCCCATGGTCAGGGATCCCGTATCCGACCTGTCCGAAAAGGAGCTGGCTAGAGACGTATCGCCGGTACCGGCCGGATTCCTCAGGAGATTTCTGGCCCTTTTAACGGACATTCTCCTGGTGGGTATCGTGGTCGATGTCGTGGAGTTCGCCTACCGCCTCGGCAGCGGCAAAGAGGCCCTGTCCATGGGCTATGAGAGGGGGTTCGGGGGCTCCTTCCTCCTGTTCACCGCCTACTGCGTTATCCTTCTCGGTGAGAATGGACAGACCCTCGGCAAACGCCTTTTCGATATCCGGGTGGTCCGCTCCGACGGCAGCCCAATCACCTACGGACGGGCCTTTTTCAGAACCATCCTGTATGTCGTCTCCTGGGTGCCCTTTAGCCTGGGGTTCCTGTGGGCCCTGTGGGACCGGAGGAAACAGGCGTGGCACGACAAGATTGTGGATACCGTGGTTATCAGAGATTAGAGATTGGAAATTGGACATTGGATTTAATCCTCCATATTCCTCTCCATTCTCTTTGCTCTTGAAACAAATTCCCTGAAACTGGAAACCTGAAACCTGAAACTGGAAACTGGAAACTGGAAACCTGAAATTGGAAACCTGAAACTGGAAACTGGAAACTGGAAACTATTCTTTTAGAAATCTACACCCGACTCATGGACGCCTATGGCCCCCAGGGATGGTGGCCCGCTGACACCCCCTTCGAGGTGATGGTCGGGGCCATCCTGACCCAGAACACCTCCTGGCTTAACGTGCCCGGGGCCATCGATTCCCTGAAGGGCCTCACCCCCATGGAACCGGCTGCCCTCCTGGACCTCCCCGTCCAGGATCTCCGGAAAGCCATCCGGCCCTCCGGTTACTACCGGCAAAAGTCCGACCGACTCCGTGATCTGTGCCGCTTTCTCGTGGACCGGTTCGACGGGGGCCTGAACATCATGGACCGGCATGACACGGATCAACTGAGGGAGATGCTCCTGGCTATCAGGGGGATCGGACCGGAGACGGCCGACTCGATCCTCCTTTATGCCCTCAACAGGCCGGCTTTCGTGGTCGATGCCTACACCAAAAGGATTTTTGACCGCCTGGGCCTGCTGAACGGAGCCGGAGATTACCATCAGGTCCAGGAGTTGTTCACGGACAACCTCCCGGCGGATCCTGAGATGTTCAACGAATTCCACGCCCTGATCGTGGTTCACGCCAAGGAACGGTGCCGTAAAAAGGAACCCTTGTGCGAGGGGTGCGGGTTGGATGACATATGCCCGTTTCCGCAAAGTAGTCAGTAGTCAGGATTCAGTATTCAGAAAAAGAATCCACTTCTGACAAGGAGATTAATGTCAAAGTTTGGGATATATTATCTGGAGATCGCATCTTTCTATTCTACTGAACACTGACTTCTGAATCCTGAGTACTTATGACCACTGTCATCCAGGCCAAAGAACTGACCAAGCGGTTCGGCGCTTTCACTGCCGTGGACGGCATCTCCTTTGCCGTCGACCGGGGGGAGTGCTTCGGGTTTCTGGGGCCTAACGGGGCGGGGAAGACGACCACCATGAGGATGATCACCAACCACCTGCCCATCGCCGGCGGCGCCCTGACGGTCCTGGGCATGGATGTGACGTCCAAACCCCGCCAGGTCAAGGCCCGCCTGGGTGTCGTCCCCCAGGAGAACAACCTGGACACGGACCTGAAAGTCCTGGAGAACCTGCTGATCTACTCCCGCTACCACGGCATACCGGGAAGGGAGGCCAGGAAAAAGGCCTTGAGTATGCTGGAGTTCTTCCAGCTGGAGGGCTACGCCAACGCCCCCATCATGCAGCTTTCCGGCGGGATGCAGCGCCGCCTGCTCATCGCCCGGGGACTCCTTAATGACCCCGAGATCCTGATCCTCGACGAACCGACCACGGGGCTGGATCCCCAGGCCCGCCACATGATCTGGCAGCGGTTGCGGTCCCTGCAGTCTCAGGGCGTTACCCTGGTCCTGACCACCCACTATATGGAGGAGGCCGAGCAGCTGTGCAGCCGGCTGGTGATCATCGACCACGGAAAGATCCTCGTCGAGGGCAGCCCCGTTCAGCTCATCGAACGTTACGCCGGCCGGGAGGTCATCGAGATCCGCCTCAGGGAGGATGAGACCCGTGAGGACTGCATTGAAGCCATTGGCGGTATGATCCCCGAGGGGGCGGAGGTGGAGTGCTCCTCAGACACCCTCTACCTCTATTCGGCCGATGCCGCATCCCTGCTCGGCCGCATCGATATCGTCGGCGACAGGACCGTCCTTCATCGCCGGGCTACCCTTGAGGATGTCTTCATGCGCCTGACCGGCAGGGAGTTGAGGGAATGAGCGAGCACACAGTACCCATCCCCCCAACCGTCGGCCGGCCTGCCCGCAAAAAGCTCCCGGAGGTCTCCCATCGGGCCGTCCACGTCTGGTACCGGGACTTTAAAGTGTGGACGACCTACTATAAAGCCAGCCTCATCGGCAACCTGGGCGAACCACTGCTCTACCTCCTGGCCATGGGCTGGGGCCTGGGCAAGATGGTCGGGACGGTCAACGGGATCCCCTACATCTCCTTTCTCGCCCCCGGACTGGTGTGTTCGGCAGCCATGTATTCGGCCACCTTCGAGTGCACCTTCGGCTCCTTCACCCGGATGACCCGCCAGCAGACCTACGACGCCATCCTGGCCACCCCCGTGTCCCTGGACGACATCGTGGCCGGCGAGATCCTGTGGGGGGCGACCAAGGCCCTGTTCTCAGGGACCGCCATGCTCCTGGTGATGACCCTGTTCGGCATCGTGGACAGTCCCTGGGCGGTCCTGGCCCTGCCCCTGTCCTTTGTCATCGGGCTGCTGTTCGCCTCCCTGTCCATGGTGGTGACCGCGAAGTCGCCGTCCTACGACTTCTTCTCCTACTACTTCACCCTGGCCATCGCCCCGATGTTCCTGTTCTCGGGGATCTTCTTTCCCCTGGAGAACCTCCCCGAATGGGCGAGAACGGTGGCGTGGCTCCTGCCCCTCACCCACGGGGTCAACGCCAGCCGGGATCTCTTTAGCGGCAGCCTGTCCTGGACCATGGTCAACGACCTGGCCTGGCTGCTGGTCTTCATCCTGCTGACCTTCGTCATCGCCGTCCGGGCGATCCGCAAGCGGTTGATCCTGTAGTGATACAACAGTTTCAAGTTTCAGGTTCCATGTTTCAGGTGGTTGGTTTCCTGTTCTCAGTTCTCAGATCCTAATTCTCAGCTCTCAGTTTCCTGTTTTCCATTCTCCATTTTCTATTTTCTATTCTCTATTCTCTGTTTTCCCCTTAAACCTTTCCCCCTTCCCGGGGTCATATCTTTCAGGGGGGAAGTGCGTTAAAATTGGTTTATTATACAAACAGCGAATCGGGAGGTTGATCATGAAAAGAACCCCTGTCATTTTCGCCCTCGCACTGCTGGTGGCATTCCTGTCGGGCTGTGTCGCCTACCAGGCTCCTCCGCCCCGCTATTCGGCTCCGCCCCCGCCTCCGGCCAGGGTGGTCTACGCCGAACCGGAGTACCTCTACGTCATCCCCACCTTCGGAGTGTACTTCGTCCCCGGAATTTCGGCTGAGATCTTCTTCTACTCCGGGAGGTGGTACAACCGGGTGGGCGGACTGTGGTACTGGAGCGTCAGCTACGGCGGCCCGTGGACAACTATCCGTATCGAGAGCGTCCCCAGAAACCTGAGGAGGATCCCCCGGGATTACCGCACCCGTTACTGGAGGGACTACTACAGGGTCCCCTACAGCTACTGGAAGGACCGCCAGAAGGCCCGGCCCCCCAAACGGGAGTACAAGGAACCGTCCTACCTCTACAAGGCTCCCAAACCGAAGACCTACATCTACCCTGGAGCCAAGGACGAGGTCTTCTTCTACAAGGGGCGCTGGTACAACCGGCACAAGGGCGTCTGGTACCGGGGCAAGAACTACCAGGGACCGTGGAACTACACCGAGGTCGAGAAGGTCCCCAAGCACCTGAGGAACATGCCGCCCGACTACCGGAAACGGGAGAAAGAGTACCGCAAGGTGCCCTACGAGAAGCTCAAGAAGAAGAAGTGGAAGGACAAGGACGACGATAACGACGACGAAGATGAAGATCGACGTCGACGGTGATAATGATAAATCATCGTTTGAAGTTTGAGGTTTGAAGCAAAAACCTGGAACTTGGAACCTGGAACCTGGAACGGCAAATAGCCCCGCATGTGCGGGGCTATTTGCTATACCCCACCGGCATGATCAGCAGGGGGGAAACCGTTTTCGGCAGGTCCATGACGGCGGCCACCTCCTCGTCGACGAAGGCGCCCACGATACCGGCAGAAAGGCCGAGGGAACCGGCCATGAGGAAGACGTTCTCGGCCACGCACCCGGCCTCCATGTGGACGTAGCGGAAACCCCGGTCCCGGTACTTGCGCGTCGTCCGGCCGTAGATCCCGCAGATGACCAGGCTGACCGGCGCCTCCGCCATCCACATCTGCGACAGGGAGGCGGTGGCCAGGTCCCGGCGGAGGTCCTCCCCGCCCTCCCTTTCCAGAAAGTGTCCCCTGGGGCTGTACCGGTAAATCCCCTCCTCCAGACCGGTAACCGAGGACCGCCCGATGGCGCCGTAGAGCTCCATGGGGTACAGGGCCCCCGCCGACGGCGCCGCCCTCAGCCCCCTCGCCGGGTCGGTGATCCCCTGGCCGGCCCACAGCAGGTCCATGAGCTGCCCCCTGCTCAGTGGAGTGTTCGAAAAGGACCGGGCGGT
>JBFFDD010000045.1:0-14220 GCA_041559575.1 bacterium | reverse complement strand
CCTTGGTTTCGTCATGGAGGATCAGGATCTGATCTTTGGAGGGACTTACCTCTACCGGGTAAATGAAAATTATCGGCACCCACCCAAACCTGGTCGAGACCAGTTCCTCAACTCCTTCTGATTGGGGGATCTCCGCCGGAGGGATCTCATCCTTGGAGTACACCCTGTCGGTCCCAACAATCTCATCGACATGGGCAAAGGGAACGGAATAGAAGTTGCTCCCTATCTGAAAGATGACGGATCGATCAGACATTTCGCTCCCGGCGCGTTGTTGATCCAGCGGAAATTACGATATCCGCAACCTATCACCACCTACAGGACACGTCAACAGATGTAAGTAATTACCCGCATTTGAAAGGTTTTTTCTTCCGTCGGTTATCGACACAATGTCAATTGTAAGATAGAGTGGAGCACGAAAGAATTTGGAGAATGGAAATTGGGAATTAGAGTTTTGTTCCAGATGCGTCTCCGTCTGACCTCTAATTTCTAATCTCCAATATCTAATCTCTATATCCGAGGACATCTCTTGTTTCCGGTAAAGCTCTACAGATATATCATGCTCCGTTTTCTCCTCTCATTCGGCGTGGGGACGCTGGTCTTCACCTCCCTGCTCCTTATGGATCGGTCTTCAAGGCAGGTTGAACAGCTGGCGCCCCAGACCAGCAGCCTCGGCCAGTTCTTCACATCCTTCATCCTTCTGGCTCCTCCACTCCTTTCATACAGCATTGCCCTGGCCTTTCTCATGGCCATGATCTCCACCCTCAACGAGATGAAGGGCGACCAGGAACTTCAGGCTATGTTTTTCACCGGTGCATCACCCCTGTCTGTTCTTTTTCCCTACCTGGTGGCAGCGGTCGGAGCTTTTGCCGTCACCCTTTCAACAACCGTCTACCTCACACCCCTCAGTTTTAAGGCCTACAATGACAGGGTCGTTCGGATGGCCAGGCATCAGATCCTCAATGACCTGAAACCGGGAGCGTTCTTCAAAGGGATCCCGGATGCCGTCCTCATGGTAGGTGATTATGACCCTAAAGCCGGCGAACTTGGAGGACTGATTCTGGTCGGGGGGGGCTCGGATGAAAAAACGGATCTCGTTCTTGCCCGATCAGGCACTATAAAGGCACCTGAGGCGGGAGAGTCGAACATCCGGCTCAACCTCACTTCCGGCACGATCCACCCCCTCAGTGCTTCCGAACCGGGCTACAGGATCGCCTCCTTCGACCAACTGACCTCCCTTGTCGAGAGCACGGACCCGGGCGCCGCGGTCAAAATGAAACACCTCCTGATGGGATCCGGAATGGATGAATTGGAGAAGATGCACCGGGACTGGCAAACTGCCGGTAAGGTTACCGACGCGGCGAGGGTGTTAATTGAAAAACATCGCCGTTTCTCCATTCCGGCAACCCTCCTGATCTACCCGTTCATCATCTATCCCATGTCCATATCCTCACGCAAGCACGGAAGGGCGGCCGCCTTTTCCTCCAGTATCTTTCTCTTTTTCATAAGCTATTTTCTCTTCACCTTCGGTACAAGGCTCGCTTTAGGCGGGCGCGTCCCGGCCGAATTTGGAGCGTGGTTACATGTTCTTGTCCTGTTCATGGCAGCCCTGTGTGTTTTCGTTCCCTTTCTGTTTACACAGACTTTCCTCCACAGGGCCCCTCCGTCCGTGCCAGGAAAGGGTTAAGTCGTGAACAGGATCGACAGATATATCGTCAAGCGGTGGCTCACCCTTTTCCTGACGTCACTGGCTGTCCTCGCTCTGGCCTATTTATCCACTGAGATCACTTTCAAGTTATGGGGTCTTGCAGAACGGGACATTCCGGCATCATCCTTGGGGCTTCATTTCCTCCTCAAATTTCCAACAATAACCTATCAGGTTGCCCCGGTAGCTTCCCTGCTTGCGACTCTGTTAACCATCACCGGGCTCAAGCACACCCGAGAGCTCGGCGCCCTGTGCTGTTCCGGCGTCAGTGACTTTCGCATAGGGATCCCGATCATCACCGCTTCCCTGATCGTTTCGGTATTGTCATTTTATGTCGGAGAGAGGGTGGCTCCCGGTGCTTCGAAGCTGAGCCGCGATATTGCACGGGGAGGCAGGGGATCAGAATCCCTCCTTGTCGGAACAGACCGGATATGGCTGCTCGAGGGAAACAGGGTCATTCACATCAGGAACGTGGAAAAGGGGGGAATGCTGCTCATACAGCCCACTGTGCTGGAATTCTCCGGTAAAGGCCTTATTACCCTCTCAAAGAGGATCGATGCCCCCAAGGCAACGTGGGATGGGGCTGCCTGGATCATGGATGAGGGGATCACCAGGCACTTCCAGAGCGGTCGGCTGTCGGGGACGGATCCGCCGGGAAGGATCCAGGCTCCTATTGGAATCCAGCCGGATGAGTTCTTCCGGGTCCGGAGGACGCCCGAGGAGATGGATCACAAAGAGCTTTCCGAATACATCGCCAACTTAAAGATCGCCGGTTTGCCTTACCGGACCTACGAGGTGCAAAGATACAGCAGAGTATCCAACGCCCTGATCCCATTCATTTTCGGGCTCCTCGCCTTACCCATCGGATTCCAGGTTCCCGTCAGGGGCGGCGCTCCCTTGGGCATCGGACTCAGTATCACCATGACGATCATTTACTGGTCTTTCCTGTCCTTGTCCGTATCCCTGGGAGAATCGGGCATCCTGCCCGCGGCCGTTTCGGCGTGGGCCGCCAACGCTCTGTTCCTGGCCCTAGGCGTGCTGGGGTTCGTCTTCAAACGGTCTCCGCGGCTTACGTAGCGCTAATGATGATCATTGCAATTTCCAAATTCCACATTCAAACGTGGGATCCAAAACCTCATTTTCCCGATTCCTTTTAAAAATAATCCTTTCTCTGGCGTCATCACTGGATACCCTTGCATAAAAAAGCCCGCATCCGCGGGTCTTTACCTTTCCGGTAACCTTGTATCTCTGGCTGAGTACTTAATTCTCTGTCCCAAGTTCTCAGTCCTTAATTCTTTCCACTCCTCTTTTCGATCTCTCTTAACATCCCCTCCAATTCCTTTCTCGGCTCAGTGTATTTCCCCGATTCCTTCTCCAGCCTGGCAAGGATCGCCCTTCCCTTCTCAGCGAAAAGCCTGGCCTCCCGGATCATCCCTTCAGCCATGAAAACCTCGGCAACGGCTCTGAAAGCCAGTGCAATGCTCGCCTCGTCTCCGGATCTCTCGGCGTGCTCGAACATTTTCTCGAAGCAGCCCAGAGCCGTGCTCTTATCGCCTCTTCTCAGTTTGGCCTTACCCTTGCCGAAGAAGTATGTGCTGCGCAGTTCGTTCAGGATATTCACGGGTACGAGCCTCAACACCGTAAAGCCAAGATAAAGGGCCCGCTGACGCGGGCCGATACCTTGTGCCAAATTCTTTAAATATCAGCCCCTTGGCCCAATCGCCTATTCGCCCAGTCTCACGCTGACAGCCCCTGGCATATCAGGTGCCCATCTCCCACGAGCTCAAGTACTTCACCTGCTCCTGTGTGAGGGTGTCGATCTCCATGCCCACAGCCGTGAGTTTCAACCTGGCGATCTCCTCATCGATGTCCGTTGGAACAGGGTAGACCTTCTTCTCAAGGGTCGCCGCCTCCCTGACAATGAACTCAGCTGAAAGGGCCTGGTTGGCGAAGCTCATATCCATAACGCTTGAAGGATGGCCTTCGGCGGCGGCCAGGTTGATGAGCCTGCCCTCGCCGAGAACGTAAATCCGCCTCCCATCGGACAGGGGATACTCCTCTACAAAGTCACGAACGGTTCGTCTCTGGCCCGCCATCTCCGCCAGGCTGTCCAGGTCAAGTTCCACATTGAAATGCCCCGAGTTCGAAACGATGGCCCCATCCCGCATGAGCTCAAAATGCTCCCGCCTGATGACATGGATATTTCCCGTAACCGTACAGAAAAAATCACCCAGTGGTGCCGCCTGCTCCATGGGCATAACGGAGAAACCGTCCATAACGGCCTCCAGGGCCCGGACGGGATTGATCTCCGTGACAATCACCCTTGCGCCCATACCCTGGGCCCTCATGGCCACACCCCGTCCGCACCAGCCATATCCGACGACCACAAAGACGCTTCCGGCGATCAGCCTGTTTGTTGCCCTGATGATCCCATCAACGGTGCTCTGTCCGGTGCCGTAGCGGTTGTCAAAAAGGTGCTTGGTGTCGGCATCATTAACGGCGATTATGGGATAACGAAGCACGCCGTCATTGGCCATGCTTCTCAGCCGGATAACCCCGGTGGTGGTTTCCTCGGTACCTCCGATAACACCGTCCAGGAGTTCTTCGCGTTGAGAGTGGAGGACCGAAACGACGTCAGCGCCGTCATCCATGGTCAGTTGGGGACTGATATTCAGGGCTGATTGAATATGCTGATAATAGGTTTCGTTATCCTCGCCCTTGATGGCGAACACGGGAATCTCGTCGTTGACCACCAGCGAGGCGGCAACGTCGTCCTGGGTGCTTAAGGGATTGGATGCACACAGGGCTACCTGGGCGCCTCCAGCCTTGAGGGTTTTCATCAGCTGGGCCGTTTCAGTGGTAACGTGAAGACAGGCCACCAACCGGATCCCTTTCAAGGGAAGTTCCTTCCTGAATCGTTCCTCGATCAGTCCAAGGACGGACATGCTCTGCGCTGCCCACTCGATTCTGAGCCTTCCCGCTTCCGCCAGTCCCAGGTCTTTAACGTCGTAATCCATCTGGCTCCTCCAATTCAGAGTCCCACCGCGGCTTTGAGTTCATCGACACGGTCGGTTCGTTCCCAGGTGAATTCCGGTTCCTCTCTGCCGAAATGGCCGTACGCTGCGGTTTTCACGTAGATCGGTCTCAGGAGGTCCAGGCTCTTGATGATCTCCCGGGGCTTGAGCGGAAAGATCTCCCTGACGGCTTCGCCGATCCGGTCCGGAGCGACCTTGGATGTGCCGAAGGTGTTGATCATAACGGAAACAGGATCGGCAATGCCGATAGCGTATGCGAGTTGAACCTCACACTTGTCCGCCAGGCCGGCGGCGACGATATTCTTGGCAATGTATCTGGCCATGTAGGACGCTGAACGATCCACCTTGGATGGGTCCTTGCCAGAGAAACATCCTCCACCGTGGCTGCCCTGGCCTCCGTAGGTGTCAACGATGATCTTGCGGCCGGTCAGACCCGTGTCGCCCATGGGACCACCGACAACAAATCGTCCAGTGGGATTGATGAAATATTTGGTCTGATCATCGATCATCTCCTGGGGAACCGTCTTTTTGATCACTTCCTCGATGACACCCTCTCTTATCTCCCCTTCAGTGGCATCGGGGTGGTGTTGTGAGGAGATGACTACCGCGTCGATCCGGATCGGTGTGTCTTCCAGGTATTCCACCGTCACCTGTGACTTACCGTCCGGTCTGAGAAAATCGAGGATATTCTCTTTCCGGCATTGAGTAAGACGCCTTGTCAGATTGTGGGCGTAGACAATTGGAGTCGGCATGAGAACGTCTGTCTCGGTGCAGGCGTAGCCGAACATGAGGCCCTGGTCACCTGCGCCTCCCGGATCAACCCCCATGGCGATGTCTGGGGATTGCCGGTGGATGGAGGTCAGCACTCCACAGGATTCCCAATCAAAACCCATGTCGGAACTGTTGTAGCCGATCTCCTTGATCATTGACCTGGCGATCTCCGGAATCTCGACGTATACCGATGTGGTGATCTCGCCTGCCACCACCACCAGGCCGGTAGTCACCAGGGTTTCGCATGCAACGCGACAGGCGGGGTCGTCCTTGATGATCGCATCAAGAATAGCATCGGAGATCTGGTCTGAAACCTTGTCCGGATGCCCTTCAGTCACCGACTCCGAGGTGAAAAGAAATTCCTTCGTGCTCATTGCTCTCGCTCCTTTTTTTAGGTAATTGATGGATCGCAACCGCTACGGATATCAGATTGTGATGGGAACAACAAGTCTTTTGGGGCTCAATCCTTTTCCCCGAAGCCGCTTTCAATGATCTCAGTCAGCTCCCTGAGAACGTCCCCTTCATCCGGCCCATCCACCTCGATCGTAACCACGTCGCCTTTTCCAGCGGCCAGGGTTAGAATGCCCATGATACTCTTTCCATTGACCCTGCTTGCGCCCTTTGCCACCCAGACTTCCCCCTCGAACTTGGTCGATTCCTTGACGAAGATCGCCGCAGCTCGAGCGTGCATCCCCAATTTATTCCGTATCTTCAGTTGAGCGGAAACCATGGCAATTGAGTCCTTAATCCCAACATACCCAGTAAAAGGGTGAGGGTTAATGTGACGCAAACGACCGGCCAGACCTTTTTGCTCCTGATGCACAGAACCAGCGCAATAAGGTAAAGAGCAATGAAGGAACCTGGTATGCCAGTTCGCGTGGCCGCGCTTCCCAGGAGAAAACCAAGGAGAGGCGCGAGGATCTGGGAGAATCTGCTGATGGCGGCCTGATCCCCGCGGTCTGCTATATAACCGAGAGGTTCATCGGCGTTCTGGTATCCTTTTGCCAGAAGCAACCATCTTGTGGAAATACTGACAGCGTTAAAAAGAACCAGCATGACGATAATCCCAGCGAAAGGTGAGAAAAGGGCCACACAAAGACCAAAGACAACAGCAAGAGGTCTCAGGGTGGCCCAGAAAAGACCGTCTCCTGTGGCTCCCAGGGGACCCATGAGGGCATCCTTGGCTGACTGAACCCTTTCCGGTCTGCCGTCAGCCTCCAGTTTCGAGACGACGCCAATAAGATAGGTCGCCATGAAGGGATTGGCATTGAAAAACCCCAGGTTCCTCCTGAGGGCGGATTTGGAAAGCTCACCGTGCACACTCTGGAGCCATGGTGAAAGGGCATAGAAAAACCCCATACCCTGCATGTCCTGAAAACTCCAGGAACCCTGCAGAGAAAGTGATCGGATGAAAAAACCTATCCTGTCTTTAAAACGGAGCCGGGTTTCCATCAGATCCCGCTCCACACGAAGAAGCCGAGAACAAGACCACCGGCGAAGCCGGCCCATCCGAATCCCTTGACCTTGGCGGCGGATATGCCCGCTATTCCGACTATGAATGGCATCATTCCCACCAGGGAGAGGATCTCCGGCATCCATGGAAACTGTTTAAGAAACAGGGCTGCCAACTCCGCAAGAAGCCAAATGCACACCAGTATCGCACCTGTGTTAAGGACGAAACCTCTGAGTATGGACAGGATGTGAAGGGTTCCGGCTGTTCTGTATCTACCTAAACGGAGGAATGCTTCCGCACGGCTCACAACCCTGTCGTTGGATCTTCGCCACAGGTCCTCCACAAGCCTGTCCACCCATACCGTTGGAAGGGCGAAAAGAATGGCTATGGGGATAACCTCCCAGTGGCTGTTTGTCGGGTCAACCACAGCGAAAATAGTCACAGCGATCAACGTCGGGTACAGGGCATTAAAAGGGATAAAGGAACCAACGGGCAGGGATGACAGAAAAAGGAGTTCCAGGCTCATCCCGATAAACACCGCCTGATAAGGGCAGCCCAGTGCCACACCCAGCAGGCCGGCCGCCGGCAACGGCCGGGAAAGGAGAAACTGCCCAAAGGCGGTTCTGTCGAGACTCACCAGACCCCCGAGCAGCGCCGCCGAGAGGGCCACCATGGGGGACACTGCCATCAGACGTCCTCCTCCATAAGGTGACAGAGGTCATAGTAGCGTCCTTCGGGGACATCTCTGGCTTCGATCCTAATCCCCTTGTTCAGGAGCGACCTTACGACCACAATATCCGCCCTGTTAAGAAAAACGGAGGGGCTAACCTCAACCCCGCCGCGGACATGGTGAAGGTTCCCGATATTGATTTCGGTGAGGGCAGCCCCTTGTTCAACGGCTTTGAGAACATCTGTTAGGGAATAGAAGAGAAGGACCAGTTTGCGGTGGTCGTCGCCCTCCAGAACCTTTACCAGTTCGGCCACACTGATGACCTTAAGAGTCAGGTGTCCGGGGAGGATCATCCGCATGATCCGGCATCGCGACTCGTCCTTACATATGTCATCGTTTACGATGTAGATGGAATCAGCGTCGACAAAGGGGACCCATCCTTCCACCACCTGACCGTGGACCAGCCGGTCATCAACCCGTGTAAGGACGACCGGCACCTTTATTTCCCGGAAAGATATTCGGCAGCGACCTTGATATGCTGCCTCCCGTAATCCCTCAGCCTGGCAGCCACCTCCGGCAGCCCGAGGTTCGGTTCGAGGCTCGCCAGTTTGGTCAACATGGGAAGATTTACCCCCGTTACCACCTCGACCTGGCTCTCTGAGAGGAAGGAAAGACTGATGTTCGAGGGCGTTCCGCCGAACATATCCACCAGCAGTATAGTTCCCTTTTCACCCTTGACCTCATCGATGGATCGATGGATGAGGCGACGCACTTCCTCGACATCATCGGAAGCATTAACGGAGACGCAGGTCAGATTCTTTCGGTGTCCGACAATGAAGGCGCTGGTCTCCATAAGAGCCTTTCCAAGGCTTCCGTGAGTGACGAGAACAACCCCGATCTTACTGTCAACCATGTCTAATCCTCAATGAGCTCCCTGTGACGGGCCTGAATATTGAAAAGCGTGCTGTCCTGAAACCGGCGTGAGAGCCTCTCCACAACGGCTACTGATCTATGCTGCCCACCCGTGCATCCCACAGCCACCGTGAGATACCCCCTGCCTTCCTCAGCGTATTTCGGCAGCAGATCATCCAGAAATGCCTCAAAGTGGGCCATGAAGTCAGTGTATCCCTCTGAGTTTTCAACAAACTTCTGGACCTCCCGGTCCATCCCGGTGCGATCTTTCAGCCCTTCGACGAAGAAGGGGTTTGGCAGGAAGCGAACATCGAAGACGAGATCAGCCTCGGATGGAAGTCCGTACTTATACCCGAAGGATACCAGGGAAAGCAGGAGCTTGCCTTTCGATTCTATGACACTGAAACGTTTCCTCAGATGACGTCTGAGGTCGTGCAGATTCATCTCTGTGGTGTCGATATGGATATCAGCGATACTGCAGACAGGGCGGAGCAGGTCGGCTTCCTGGTCGAGAGCCTCAGCAAGAGGCAGGGTGGGATCGAGGGGATGGACTCTCCTCGTTTCGCTGAATCTCTTCTTGAGAACGGATCGATCGGCCTCCAGACAGACGACCGTTACCAGGTAGCCGGCCTCCTTCATGGATCGGACAAGATCGGGAAAACGGGTGTGCAGGTTTCTCTCTCGAACATCCATAACCATGGCCACCTTGCTGATCCCTGCGTGTCCGGTCTCTACAAGGTGGGCGAAATCGAAGATAAGATCAGCCGGAAGGTTGTCCACGGCGTAGTATCCGATATCCTCAAGGGTCTTTAGGCCTGTGCTCTTGCCGGTCCCGGAGGCGCCTGTGATAATTACGAATTCGGTCTTCTTCACTCCACCGATCCCAGGTCTGGTTTATCTTTTTCCCAATCCCCCTCTTCCATCTTGCGGTGAAATTCCCTGTCGAACTCCTGGGCAGCATTGTATCCCATTCTTTTGAGAAGATGGTTGCGGGCCGCCACCTCGATTATCAGGGAAAGATCCCTGGCAGGACGAACCGGGATTTTCAGGAAGGGAATCTCCACGCCCAGTATAGAATAGGTATGCTCATCAAGGCCGACGCGCTCCACCTCCTCACCCTGAAGCCATTCCACCAATTCCACCACCAATTCGATCTTCTTGCTCCGCCTGATGGAGCTGACGCCATAGAGGTCCTTGATGTTGATGATCCCAAGCCCTCTGATCTCCATGTGATATTTGATCAGATCGGCTCCGCTTCCGAAGAGAAAACGCGGCACCCTCCTCTTGATGACAATCACATCGTCCCCGACAAGCCTGTGACCCCTCTCCACAAGTCCCAGGGCGCATTCACTCTTACCGATGCCGCTCTTGCCCAGGAGGAGGATCCCTACGCCGTAGACATCCACCAGGCACCCATGGACCAAGGTCTCCGGAGCCAGAATTTCCTCAAGGTAGGTGGTGATCCGTCTGATAAGGGTCGATGATATCTCAGGGCTCCGGAAGAGGGGTACTTTATACTCGTTTGCCAGATCAAGGAATACATCAGGAACATCGAGAGCCTTGGCGACAATAAGGCAGGAGACTTCCGCGGAGTAAACGTCCCTCATCCGCTGTTCAGCGAGCCCCGGATCAAGGGTTGCCAGGTAGGAGATCTCAGTTTGACCGAGAACCTGAACACGTTCCCGGTGAAGCTGGTCCAGGTAGCCGGCCAAAGCAAGACCCGGTTTCTGGATCCTCGCAATACGAATCTGTCGATCCATCCCGTCCTGACCGGCCAGGATCTCCATATGGAGATCCTCACGGTTGTGCTCGTAGAAATAACGGACAGGGATGCTGATCATTGAATTGACCCTACCGTCAGTGTCTCTCGTCCTCCTGAGAGATCAACTCGTAGAGTCTTCCTCCGTTCGCGGACTCCATAAGGGCCTTGCGGCACTCGGGATTTTTCATAATTTTGGAGATCCGCGCAAGAGCCTTCAGATGCTTTCCCGCCGAATCCTCCGGCGATACCAGGAGAAAGAAGAGATGTACAGGTTGATCATCGTTGGCATGGAAATCCACACCGGACGGAGACCGGCCGAAAGCTACCAGGATGGTATCCAGTCCTGGCAGACGCCCGTGGGGTATGGCAACGCCATTACCGATCCCGGTACTGCCCAGCTTTTCCCTTTCCAGGAGGATCTGGAACAGCTTCTCCGGATCGCTGACCTTGCTCGTGGATGCGAGATGCTGAGTGAATTCCCTGAGGATACCTTCAAGGTTATCAGCGTGTACTTCTGGCATGATGTCCTGAGGAGAAAGGTAATCGATAATCTTCATAAATGACTCCGTCAAGTTTATTGAACTTGAGGTTCGATCAGACCATATAGCCCATCATCCCTGACGTAGATAACATTCAACTGGTGGGACCGGGCGTTGTTAAAAAGCAGGAAATTCTTGTTCATCAGCTCCATCTGCATAATGGCCTCATCCACGGTCATGGGCTTCAGGATGATCTCCTTGTGCTCGATGACATCGTGGACCTCTTCACTGTAGGATTCGGGCACCACCTGATGCCGGGCCCTGAAAACCCTCACGGACTCCCGGTCGCCATGTTCCTGAATCTTTTCCCGATATTTTTTTACCTGCCTGTCCAGCTTGTCAAGAACCAGATCGATCGAGGAGTACATGTCGTTCGTCTCCTCCTTGCCTTTTATGATAATCCCATTCGCACTGACTGTCACCTTACTTATATGGCGGTACTTTTCCACCTGCAGGACACACTGGGCACTGATCGGATCATCGAGCGGCTTCAAGACCTTCGCCAGTTTTTCCTCAACGTATTTACGGAGGGCATCGCTTTGTTCCATCTGTTTAAACGATACCTCAATAAGCATATGGGGGCCTCCTTGGAGATCGTGCTAAAAGAAATTTGATGAAGTTATGGACGAAATCACATATGGACATCAAAGTCAACCCTGCCCGGATGTCCGGCAGACAGCGGAGAGGGTATCCTGTCGCGCCTGATCTTAATTATTATTTATGTCTTGGGTAAAGCAGGTCTAACTCACGCATCATGATGCGGGATTAAAGCTGATTTTCTCAGATTACCTCAATTTCCTCCTTGAGGAGGGCGCCAGACCCATGGCCTCCCGGTATTTGGCAACAGTCCTCCTTGCTATATCGATACCCTCCAATCGCAGCATGTCCGAGATGGCCTGGTCGCTCATGGGTTTCGCCGGGTTTTCGGCTTTTATGATATCCCCTATTTTAGCCCTTACACTCTCCGATGCAAGCATCTCACCGGAAAGGGTCTGGATGCCGGGATTGAAGAAGAATTTGAGTTCAAAAAGGCCGTGGGGACAACTGAGATATTTCTGGGTTGTTACCCTGCTGACCGTGGACTCGTGAACATCGATATCCTCGGCAACATCCCTTAGAACCATGGGCTTAAGGTATCTCACATCCTTCTCAAAAAAGGCCATCTGCTTCTCAAGGATGCTCTTGACGACCTTGTAAATGGTCCTCTGCCTTTGGTCGATGCTCTTGATCAACCACGAGGCCGATCGTATTTTCTCCAGCAGGAATTCCTTGTCCTCCTTGGGTAATTTGTCGCCGCGCTGAAGGAGCTCTCGATAGTAGCTGTTGATCCTCAACTTGGGCATGCCATCGTCGTTCAGATGGATAGTCCAATCATCCCCAATCTTGAAAACGTGGGCATCCGGTGTCACATAAACGGGGTTTTCACCGCCGAAGGGCCGGCCCGGTTTGGGCTCCAGGTGCTGGATCACAGAGTACGCTTCCTGGACCTCTTCCCTGGAGAGGTCACATTCCCGGGCAACCCGATCAAAATCACCCTTGGCCAGGGTCTCCAGGTGCTCCTCTAACAGGAGCCTGTTGATCTCCGAATCGATGCCCAGCTGCACCAGCTGGATCATGAGGCATTCCTTTAGATCCCTGGCAGCCACACCCGGAGGATCAAAAGCCTGTATCTTATCCAGAACAGCCTCCCCCAGGGAAAGGGCCCTGCCTCCCAGGGGCGCCAGGATCTCGGATAAACTGCCTCTCAGATAGCCATCCCCGTCCAGGTTGCCGATAATAGTCATCCCGACGGCCGTCTCGTCATCACTGAGCTTGGTCATCCTCAGCTGCCATTCCAGGTGTTCCGAAAGCGTATCAGGCCGGCTGACCAATCCCTCGAAGGAGGGCTTCTCCATCTCCTCCCGGACATAGTATGGAAGATTCTGGTTGGATTCCAGGTAGGATTCCCATTCGGCGAGGTTCTCGGGAATTGACAGGACCCGGACTTCCTCCTCCCTGTCAGATTCCCGTTTAAGACGGTCCTCAGGCGAGGTGTCGCCTTGATCGATGGATACAGGATCCGATGGATCCGCGGTGGCGGTGTCATCGAGGACGGGGTTCTCGAGGATCTCCTCACGGACCATTTCCGCCAGTTCCAGCCTGGACAGCTGAAGGAGTTTGATGGCCTGCTGCAGCTGGGGCGTCATCACCAGCTGCTGGGTCTGTTTCATCTGAAGATGCTGTTTGATGTTTACCACATGAAGGTCCCTTAAGTTCAGTGTCTAGTGTCCGGTGTCAATTGCTCCGCTTTCAGTCCCCGGTTCCAAGTAATAAACCCTTTGTTCTTTGTTCTGCTTTTCCTCTACAGACTGAAACTTTCTCCCAGATAGACCCTCCTGGCCTCCTCGCTGGACGCGATCTGGTGAGGACTTCCCTCTTCCAGTATCCTGCCACCGGCCAGGATGTATGCGCGGTCGGTTATGCCCAAGGTCTCACGGACATTGTGGTCCGTGATCAATACCCCCAGCCCCCGTTCCTTGAGGGTCCCAATGAGGTCCTGCAGCTCAAGAACCGTTTTCGGATCGATGCCCGCAAAGGGTTCATCGAGCAGGAGGTAGTGTGGGTCGGAGATGAGCGCCCTGGCGATCTCGACCCTTCTCCTCTCACCCCCGGAAAGCTGGGAACCGAGGCTGTCGGCAAGGTGTCCTACACCCATGGCATCGGTCAGTTCCTCCAACATAGTTGCCTGCGATCTTTTCGGCACACTGACCGCCTCCATCACCGAAAGCAGATTATCCTTCACCGACATACCCCTGAAAATGGAAGACTCCTGAGGCAGGTAACCCAGACCGAATCTCGCCCGTCTGAAAATTGGCCAGTAGGTGATATTGACACCGTTAAGATAGACCTGTCCTCCACTTGGCCTGACCATGCCGGATATCATGTAAAAGGTCGTCGTTTTCCCAGCCCCGTTGGGACCAAGAAGACCTACGACCTCACCAGGATTCAGGGAGATGGAAACGCCGTCGACCACAGCCTGGTCCCGATATTTCTTCACCAGGGAGTCGGCCCTCAGCTCAATCACGGACCTGTCTCCCCCGATATGATACGGGCACGGACAGGACCTTCAAACCTGGCCTGGCCCGAATCAATTTCATATATGATCCTGATAGCGCTGATACTGTTTCCGGCCCTTTCCAGATGTGGCGAATCCTCAAGTTCGATCACTCCCTTCCTTATATCAAAAAGGGCCTTTCCCGCCTCCAGCCGATCCCCTGAACGGGACACCACGACCTCCCCTGTCGCCTCACC
Organism: bacterium; assembly: GCA_041559575.1. GTDB lineage: Bacteria > BMS3Abin14 > BMS3Abin14 > BMS3Abin14 > BMS3Abin14. The sequence continues at coordinate 85 of JBFFDD010000045.1, read as the reverse complement.
TCTAACCACATCGCCATTGCCCGCCTCGTCCGTGAAGAGGATAAGGGTTCTGCATGTCATTTCGGCTCCTTCGTACTCGAGATTG
>JBFFDD010000044.1:0-14275 GCA_041559575.1 bacterium | reverse complement strand
TCAAGGTTCAAGGTTCAAGGTTCAAGGTTCAAGGTTCAAGGTTCAAGGTTCAAGGTTCAAGGTTCAAGGTTCAAGGTTCAAGGTTCAAGGTTCAAGGTTCAAGGTTCAAGGTTCAAGGTTCAAACAGGAGTGTAATCCATCCTCGCTGTTGTGAAAGGCTATTTTTGAGTTTTGAACCTTGAATTTTGAATTATCTTACTTTGAATCTTGAATTCCAGTTTTCCCTCCTGTCACCGATCTCCAATTTAAATATTTTCTCCCTGATCTCAAAAGGCAGGTTTCTTATCCCAACAGTTCCGCCGCTTCCTTGGCGAAATAGGTCAGGATCATCTGGGCGCCGGCTCTCCGGATGGAGACAAGGGACTCCATCATCACCCGTTCCCCGTCTATCCAGTCCAGTTTGGCACCGGCCTTGACCATGGAGTATTCACCGCTGACGTTGTAGGCGGCCAAGGGCATGTCGTAACGGTCCCTGAGCCGGGCGATGATGTCCAGGTAAGGCAGAGCCGGCTTGACCATGATGATGTCCGCTCCCTCCTCTATGTCCAGTGCGGCCTCCCGCAGTGCCTCAACCACATTGGGAGGGTCCATCTGGTAGGCCCGGCGGTCACCGAACTGAGGCGTGGACTCGGCCGCCTCCCTGAAGGGGCCGTAAAAGGCGGACGCGTACTTGACGGCGTAGGACATGATGATCACGTCGCTGAAACCCTCATCATCAAGGGCATCCCGGATGGCCGCCACCCTGCCGTCCATCATGTCAGAGGGCCCAACGATGTCGGCCCCTGCCCTGGCATGGGAGATGGCGGTCTGGGCCAATAGCTCCAGGGTCGGGTCGTTGAGGACCTTCCCCTTTTCCACGATCCCGCAGTGTCCATGGCTGGTATATTCACACAGGCAGACGTCGGTGATGACGACCATGTCCGGAATGGCCTCCTTGATAGCTGCTACGGCCTTCTGGACCGTACCGGAAGGATCATAGGCCTCAGAGGCCCTCTCATCCTTGGCATCGGGTATACCGAAGAGGATCACAGCCGGCACACCGAGGGCGTGAACCTCCCTGCATTCCTTGACGATCTCATCCACCGAGAGCTGGAACACTCCTGGCATGGCTCCGATCTCCTTGCGTACGGCTTTTCCGTGAACCGTAAAGAGAGGGTAGATGAGGTTATCAGGCGTCAGGTGCGTCTCCCTTACCATGCGGCGAAGTGTCTCGGTACGCCGCGTCCGACGCGGCCTGTAGATCGGATATTGCATGACCTGGTACCTCCTTTTTACCCTGCCGTCACAGCAGGGTGGGCAGCAGACGGAGCATCCCTTCTACGGTGTGTTCCTCCGGGAAGTGGATGTTGCTCAGACCCTCAGCCGACGCGGCCTGGGCCGTCGTGGGTCCGATGCAAAGACACAGAACAGACCGGAGCGGTTCAACACCACCGAGGATCTCGCTGATCCCTTTGATCGACGATGGGCTGGTGAAAGTCGCGACCTGGATGGCGTTCCGGTCCAGAAGGTCCCTTAGAAAACCCGCTCCCCCCTTCTTGGCCACCGTGCGATAAAGAACCATCTCATCGGCGTGGCCGCCCCTCTTCCTGACCCCGGCCCCGAGGTCCGTTTTCACCACCTCAGGCCGAAGGATTAAGAAGGACCGTCCGCCAAGGTCGGGATCAAGTCCCGACAGGATCCCCTCGCCCGTGAAACTTGCCGGAAGCACCCCAACCCTGCCGCCGCATTTCCTCCAGGCGTCGGCGGTTTTGGAGCCGACGCAGATGGCCGGAGGGAGTTCTGCAGGGTGCAACCCGGCATCCTTGAGGTGACGACTGAAAATCTCCACACCGTTGACCGAGGTGAAGATGAGGCTGTCGTAGGACTGAATTTGCCCCAATGCCTTCGCCAGACCTTCGGGGCTTTCCGTCGGTTCGATGTGGATGGTCGGTGCCTGATAGACATCGGCGCCGAGGGCCTCCAGGCCTCTGATCATGGGACCGGCCTGGTCCCTGGCCCGGGTGACCAGGACCCCGATGCCCCGGAGGGGCTTTTTCTTAGCGCTCTGGCGATCATTCATTTGAAAAGGGCATTCAGAGTTCAGCCGTCAGCATTCAGAATCTATTACCACAGAGAAAAATACAGATGAAGACGAAGGAGTAAGACAGAGAAAGGAAACTGGTTTGATTTTTCTTCGTCTTTGTCTTCGCACTTCGTCTGACTCACTCTGTGATCTCAGTGGTTAATGCTTCTCAAGGTTCACGAGATCTCCGCACAGTACACCTCTTCGAGGATCTCCCGCCCGCCGGCATCCAAAATCTGCTCGGCCAGCGACCTTCCCAGCGAAACCGCTTCCTCCGCGGGACCACTCGTCTTTCTGAGGATAAGCCTTTGCCCATCCACATCCGAGACGAGGCCGGCCATGGAGACCACTCCATTCTGGACCGTGGCAAAGGCGGCAATAGGCACCTGACATCCTCCCTCCAGGCGGTGGAGATAAGACCTCTCAGCCGAGACGCAGACGGAGGTCTCCGAGTGGTCGAGGAAGGCGATCCTGTCCAGTGTCGGCCGGTCGTCAACCCTGGCTTCGATGCCGAGGGCTCCCTGGCCGATGGCCGGCAACATGATCTCGGGCTCCAGGACCTCCGTCACCTCGTCGTCCCAGCCCAGCCGCTTGACACCGGCGTGGGCGAGAACAATGGCATCGTATTGGCCCTCCCTGAGCTTCCTCAGCCGGGTGTTGACGTTCCCCCTCAACGGCTCCAGGTTGAAATCGGGCCTTCGGTTGAGGATCTGTGCCTGCCTTCTGAGGCTGCTGGTGCCGATTTTGGCCCCTTTCGGCAGGTCCGCCAGGAGGATCCCCTCCCTGGACAGGAGGGCGTCCCTCGGGTCCTCCCTGTCCGACACGGCCACGATCCCCAGACCTTCGGGCAGTTCCGTTGGCACATCCTTCATGCTGTGCACCGCGAGATCTATGGAGTCCTCCAGCAGGGCACTTTCGATCTCCTTGACGAACAGCCCCTTGCCGCCGACCTTGGCCAGGGGGACATCCAGGATCTTGTCCCCGGTGGTCTTGATCTTGACGATCTCGATATCCAGGTCAGGATGGCGCTTGATAAGCTGTTCCTTGATCCAGTTCGCCTGCCACAACGCCAGCTGGCTGGCGCGCGTACCGATGCGTAGAATTTTGTTGGTCACGTAAGTAATCCTCCTAAAAAGGATTTAAAATTCAATATTCAAAATTCAAAAAAATCGTCCCAAACTCTGATAACCCATTATTGAATCTTGAATTTTTACTCTGGAACTGACTCCCTTGATCTCAGTCCTCTAACTCGAACAGCTTCCGGGCGATCTCCACCAGATCACCACCCTTTCGGGAATGGGAAGCGTGTTTCATCTGGGAGATGGGCCGATGGAGGATCTTGTTGAGCATGGCCTCGGTCATGGCTTCGATCCTCTTCCTCTCCGCCTCATCAAGACCGTCGAGTTTCTTCAGCGTTTTCTCCAGTTCCGACCTGCGGATCTCCTCCGCCCACTCCCTCAGTTTGACGATGGTCGGGAAGGCCTCTCTGGTCCGCATCCAGTCCTGAAACTGGGTCACCTCCTGGTGGACTATTTCCTCCGCCTTGGCGGCCTCCTTGCCCCTGGTCTTGATGTTCGCCTCGACAACCCCCTCGAGATCATCGATGTCATAAGCGTAGACGTTCTCGATCTGGTTGACCTCCGGCTCAATATCCCTGGGGACCGCGATGTCGATGAAGAACATGGGACGGTTCCGCCTCCTTTTGATGACCCCCTGGATCATCTTCTTCCCGATGATAGTGGTCGGCGCCCCGGTGGAACTGATGACGATGTCGGCGAGCTCGAGGTGCTGCTCGAGGTCGTCGAACTGAATGGCCGATCCCCTGTATTCCTCAGCCATCTCCACGGCCCGCTGGTAGGTCCGGTTGGCCACCATGATGTGTTCCACCCCGTTGTTTAGCAGATGACGGGCGGCGAGTTCGGCCATCTCACCGGCTCCGATGAGGATGACTGTCTTGCCTTCCAGCTCACCGAATATCTTCCTGGCCAATTCCACGGCGGCAAAGGAGATGGAGACAGCGCTGGTGGCGATGCGGGTCTCTGTACGGACCCTCTTGGCAACCGAAAACGCCTTGTGCAGCAGGCGGTTCAGGATGTTGCCGGTGGCCTGTGCCTGGGTGGCGCAGGTATAGGCATCCTTGACCTGGCCGAGGATCTGGGGTTCGCCGACCATCATGGAATCGAGGCTGGAGGACACCCTGAAAATATGTTTGATGGCCTCCTCCCCGGTGAACGTGTAGAGATGGGGGTCCAGAACCTCCCTGGGTATCTCGTGAAAATCAGACAGGAAAGAGGCAATGTCGTCTTTGGCCTCGTCGACCTCCATCTTGCCGACGGTGGTGTATATCTCGACCCTGTTGCAGGTCGATACGATGAGAGCTTCGGCGACGTGGGGATACGCCACCAGGCTCCGGAGCCCCTTATCCATGGTCTCCCCCTCGAAAGCGATCTTCTCCCTCACATCGACGGGGGCCGTTTTATGGCTGAGACCTACAATCAGAATATCCATTTAAAGCCTAGTTGTAGGAGTGAAGACCGCTGAGGATCAGGTTGACTCCCAGGAAGGTAAAAAGAACCGCAAGGAATCCGATGATGGCAAACCAGGCGGCCTTTCGCCCACGCCAGCCTACGGTCAGCCTGGCGTGAAGGAGAGCCGCGTAGATCATCCAGGTGATCAGGGACCAGGTCTCCTTGGGATCCCACTGCCAATAGGAACCCCAGGCATACTGGGCCCATATGGATCCGGTGATGATACCCAATGTCAGGAACGGAAAACCTATGGTCAAGGCCCGGTAGCTGACGGTATCCAACACCTCCAGGCTGGGGAGACGGTAGTAGAAGGCGCCGGGTTTCTTTCTCTTGAGCTGTTTCTCCTGGATCAGATACATGACACCAGCCCCGAAAGCCATGGCGAAAAGGGCATTCCCCATAAAACTGAAGGTCACGTGGATCGGGAGCCAGTAGCTCTTGAGGGCCGGTGGAATCTCGCCCACCCCCTTGTCGGGGAGAAAGGCAGCAGCCGTGGACAGGATCAGGGCGATGGGCATCACGAAGGCACCGATGACGGGGACACGGTATCGGATGGTCACCAGGAGATAGGCCAGCACGATGCACCAGGAGAAGAAGACCAGGGACTCATACATGTTGGTCCCGAAAGGGATCCCCCCCTGGGAAAACCGGGCCGCGAAAAAAAGGATCTGACAGACAAATGCCAGATAAAGGGTGTATCTGGCGACTTTCGGGACGACGGGATTCTGATAGACCAGGAAGAGCAGATAGTGGAGAGCAGCGAGAAAGAGGAAAAACAGGGAACCACCGAAAAATGCCAGATCCATGCTCTTATCTCCCTCTCGGATCCAAACCCATCATGGATATCCATTCAACAGGTGGAAAAATCCGTTCAACCCTCCGTTATCGCCACGGGACCCGTTTGGGCGATGGCTTCGACCGGACATCGAGGGATGCACAATCCGCATCCGGTACACTTCTGGTGATCAACCACATGCAGTTCCTTCGCCTGTCCCATAATGGCATCATAGGGGCAGACCTTCGAGCAGATGGTGCAGCCGTTGCAGACGTCCGAGATCACCGTTGTCGACCTCGGAAGAAGCCCGTCGGTGATGGCCCCTGTGGGACATTTTGCGGCGCAGATACCGCAGTCCACACAGGTCTCAGGAACGATGGCAGCGAGGCTGCCGTCCAGCAGGGCGGCATCGACGGGACACACCTTTTCGCAGATACCGCATCCGGTGCAGCCAACGCTGCAGACCTTCTTGACACTCGGCCCCGGATCGGGAGAGCTGCACCTGATGATGACCTGATGATCAGCCGGCTCCAGGACCAGGACATCCCTCGGGCAGGCCACAACGCATTTGTTGCAGGCAGTGCATTTTTCCGGATCCACATCCGGAAGCCCGTCGGCGTTCATGGCTATGGCGTCAAAGGGGCAGACCTTCTCACAGGTCCCGTATCCGACGCATGAGTAGCGGCACGACTTGCCTCCGCCGCCGAGAAGAACAGCGGCTCGGCAGTCCTCCACCCCCTCGTACAGGGCTTCAACAGCTGCCTTACCGGCGCCGCCGCCGCACTTCAAAACAGCGATCTTTCGGACGACCCCTCCGACCTCCAGGCCAAGGAAATCAGCCAACTGCGCCACCATCTCTTCGCCGCCCGGAGCACAATCGGTAACCTCGGCATCGCCGGTCAGAAGACCTTCAGCGAAACCGGGACAACCGGGGTAACCACAACCGCCGCAGTTCAGGCCGGGCAGGATCTCCTCGATCCTCTCAAGTCTGGGGTCCACCTCCACGTGAAATTTTTTCGAGGCGACACCGAGACCGAAAGCGGCAACAAATCCCAAACCTGTCAGACTGATGATGGCTTCTATCATGACGCTTTATTTCACCATTCCGGAGAATCCCATGAAGGCCAGGGACAGGATGCCGGCAGTAATAAACGCCAGAGCCGTCCCGCGAAAGGGAATGGGGACATCGGCCATCTCCTCTGTCTCACGGATCCCAGCCATCAGGACCAGAGCAAGGGTAAAACCGAGGGAGGAGCCGAAGGCGAAGACGAGGGTGGTGATGAAGTTAAGATCCTTCTGCACCGTAAGCAGGGCAACACCCAGAACCGCACAGTTGGTGGTAATGAGGGGCAGGAAAATTCCCAGGGACTGATAGAGGGCCGGGCTGATCTTGCGGATGACCATCTCCACAAACTGAACGAGGGAGGCAATGACCAGGATGAACATGATGGTCTGCAGATATTCCAGGTGAAAGGGGATCAATACAAAATTCTGGATGTTCCAGGTTACCGCCGACGCCACCGTCATGACGAACACCACCGCCATCCCCATTCCGGTCGCCGTCTCGATCTTCCTGGAAACACCCATGAACGGGCAGAGTCCCAGGAACCGGGCCAGAACGAAGTTGTTGACAAACACCGTTCCAACGATAACCAGGAGCATGGTTTTCAACGGATCAGACCTCCAGATACTATCATCATGCTAGTTGACCGGTTTTGGCCCATCCACCTTGACAAACATCTCTATTTCCCATATTTCTCGATTTTTCGCAAAGGGTCAATGACCTTTTATTGCTCAAATTCTCACACATTGTCAAAAGGATCTGCCCGGGTATGGCTATGATGTTTCAAAATCTGGCTGAGAAACTCGACACCATCTTCAAAAGGCTAAAAAACAGAGGGCGGCTGACCGAAAAGGACCTCGACGCCACCCTCAGGGAGGTCAAACTAGCCCTTTTGGAGGCCGATGTCAATTTCAAAGTCGTCAAGGAATTCCTGGCGAAAATCCGCATTCAGTCCCTCGGCGAGGAGGTCCTTCATAGCCTGACTCCGGCCCAGCAGGTCATCAAGATCGTCAACGGTGAACTGGCTTCTCTCCTGGGCGGCTCCCGGGCGGCCCTTAACAGAGCCTCCGTTCCACCCACCAGGGTTCTGCTCGTGGGCCTTCAGGGATCCGGCAAAACCACCACCGCGGCCAAATTGGCCCTCCACCTCAAGGACGACGGCTTAAAACCCTATCTGATCCCCGCAGACATGAGTCGTCCGGCTGCCGTCAAGCAGCTCCTGACTGTGGCTCAAAAAGCCGGGGTCCCGGCCTATTCACCGGAGCCTGGGATCTCACCGCTGGACGTTTACCGAAGGGCCGCCCTCGAGGCCAGCAGGGAGGGCGCCGACACCCTGATCATCGATACGGCCGGAAGGCTTCACGTGGACGAGGAACTCATGGCGGAGGCCTCCTCCCTGGCCGACATCGTTCATCCCCAGGAGACCCTGCTGGTGGCCGACGCCATGACCGGACAGGACGCCGTAAAGGTCGCTGAGGCCTTCCACTCCCGGCTCAGACTCACGGGCATCATCCTTTCCAAACTGGATGGGGACGCCCGCGGGGGAGCCGCTCTGTCCATGCGCAGCGTGACCGGTGTCCCCATCAAGTTCGCCGGGACAGGGGAGACCCTCGATGGGCTCGAACCCTTCCACCCCGACCGAATGGCCTCCAGGATACTGGGCATGGGCGATGTGATGACCCTCATCGACCGGGCCCAGCGGGCGATGGAGGACAAGGAAGCAGAGAAGCTGGCCAAAAAGCAGCTGAAGGGGGAGTTCAACCTGGAGGATTTCCGTGACCAGCTCCTCCGGATCCGGAGCATGGGCTCCCTGCAGGACATCTTCTCCATGCTTCCCATGCCGGGCAAGATGAAAAAATCTCTCTCGGGCGAGGCGGACGAAAAGGAGCTGGTCAGGATCACAGCCATCATCGACAGCATGACGGCCGCGGAGAGGCGCAACCCGAAGATCATCAACGGCAGCAGGAGAAAGAGGATCTCCCGTGGGTCCGGGACAACGGTAGCGGACGTCAACCGGCTCCTTAAACGGTTCACCGAAGCGAAGAAGATGATGAAGATGCTGGGCAAAGGCAAGGGACCCCTGGGCAAGATGGGGATGCCGTTTTAAAGGCAAACGAGCAATCAGAGGGCAGGATTAATTGAAATTAGATATTGGATATTTGAGATCAGAAAATATGCATACGCATAAACCCCGGAATATCAGAATTTTCCAATTTCCAATTTCAGATCTCCATTTCTCCGATCCACGGGACTCATTTAATTCTATTTGACGAAAGTCGAATTTAAAGGTATCTAGAAAGGCTTTCAAAAAGTTTATTATTTATCGTGTGTACCAGGAGGAGAAAATTGAGTGTCAGCATTCGTCTAAAAAGGATCGGAAAGAAGAAACAGCCCTTTTACCGGGTCGTGGTCGCTGATTCCCGTTCGCCCCGGGACGGCCGGTTTATAGAGATCATCGGCACCTATGATCCCAAGAAGGATCCCGCCGAGATCCTCATTAAAGAGGACAAGGCCCTGAAGTGGTTGAGGACCGGAGCTAAACCCTCCGATACGGTGCGGAGTCTTCTGTCCAAGACCGGCATCATGAAGAAGTTCGACGAGGAAAGCAGAGCCTCTCAAGGCGAATAGCCTCCTATCCAGTCAGCCCCGCTTCTGCCTGTCCGATCATCGGCACTCGCAGGCCATGAACCAGGAACTCATCACCGTCGCGGAGATCCTTCGTCCCCACGGGCGAAAGGGTGACCTCCGTCTCCGTCTGCACACCGACCACCCGGAGACCCTTCTCGAAGCGGACAGGGTTTTCGTCGGTCGGGATCAGATAGAGCCCGTCGGAGTGGAGAAGATCCGGCTCCACAAGGACATTTACCTCATGAAACTCATGGGCATCGACACCATAGACGACGCTGAGGGCCTGAGGGGATTCCCTGTCATGCTGCCCCGCCATGAACTGGTCCCCCTCGAAGAGGGAGAATTCTTTCTCCATGACCTCGTCGGCCTGAATGTCCTGGACCGGAGGGGAGCCGATGTGGGCAGAACGGTGTCGATCATGGAGACCGGCGGGACGCCGGTCCTGGTCGTCGACAGCAGGGATCACGGCGAGGTCCTCATACCGTTTTCCGGACAATCGGTAGACAGGGTCGACCTCGAAAACGGCCTCCTTTACCTGAAGGATTTGTCCGGGCTCCTGGAACTGAACACAAAATGAAGTTCCACGTGCTGACCATATTTCCCGGGATCCTGGCCGGAGCCCTTAACGAAAGCATTCTGGGCAAGGCCATCGCCCGCGGCCTGATCGATCTGAACCTGGTGGACATCAGGGATTTTGCCGAGGATAAGCACAGTGTGGTGGATGACTACCCATACGGCGGCGGGCCTGGCATGGTGATGAAACCGGAACCCATCTACGGGGCCATCGAATCCCTTCACACAGAACCCGACATCCCCATCCTTCTCCTCACCCCCCAGGGCGAGACCTTCGACCAGGCTATGGCCCGGGAGTTCTCCGGCAAAGGGGAGCTGGTCCTTATCTGCGGCCGATATGAGGGAATTGATGAGCGGGTCAGGGAGGGCCTGCCGGTCCGTGAGATCTCCATCGGCGATTACATCCTCACGGGGGGGGAGTTCGCCGCCCTGGCCATTATCGACTCCATCTCCCGCCTCATTCCCGGGGTCCTGGGTGAGGAACGGTCCCCCGAGGAGGAGTCCTTTTCCACCGGACTTCTCGAATACCCCCAGTACACCCGTCCGGCCCGGTACCGCGGTATGGATGTCCCCGAGATCCTTCTCTCGGGAAACCACGCCCTGATCGACAGATGGAGACGGGAGCAGTCCCTCCTCCGCACCTATCTCAGAAGACCGGATCTTCTCGACAGGGCGGACCTGGACGAGGCGGACCTTGAATTCATCGAATCCCTGAAAAAAGGCAAAATAGGCTAAATTTCTGAACAACTGGCCAGGATTATGGCAAATTTCGGCTTGCATTTTACTAAACTTGGCCTATAATAGCCGAAATTTACAGAATGGCGATTTGAGATCAGGGACGAGCGATATTCAATTTCCAATAGTCCAATGTTCTAATGCTCTACTTACCCTTCTCCAACCGGAGGTTCCATGAACACAGTCCAGATGTACGAGAAAGAGCACATGAAGCGGGACGTCCCCGACACCCCCATCGGCTCCACCGTGAAGGTCCACTTCAGGATCGTCGAAGGGGAAAAGGAGAGGATCCAGATCTTCGAGGGGGTGGTCATAGCCCGCAAACGGGCCGGTATCCGCTCCACAATAACCGTTCGCAAGGTCTCCGCCGGCATCGGCATCGAGCGGGTCTTCCCCGTACACTCCCCCAAAATAGAAAAAATTGAGGTCACCCGCCTGGGCAGGGTCAGGAGGAGCAAGCTGTATTACCTCAGAGAGCTGCGGGGGAAGAAGGCCAGGATCCGGGAAAGGGATCAATATTAGATTCAGTGCTGAGTGCAAAGTACTAAGTACCAAGAAGAAACACGCTGTTTTGGATCCTTGGTTCTTAGCCCATGGCACTTCGTTCTAAGGTCACAATGCTCTTCCCCTCCCCTCCCCCCATCGATGACGCCCTCAGGCAGGAGGGATACACCCTCATCGCCGGAGTGGACGAGGCCGGACGCGGGCCCCTTGCGGGGCCCGTTTTCGCGGCGGCGGTCATCCTTCCGGCCGACTGCGACCTTCCCCACACCCTGGACAGCAAGAGGATTTCCGCCAAGCGCCGTGAAGAACTCTTTGATGTGATCAAGGAGGTGTCGATGGCCTGGCACATCTCCCAGGTGGATCACCGAATCATCGACGGCAAAAACATCCTCCAGGCCTCCCTGAAGGCCATGGTGGAGGCGGTCAGGAACCTTTCCCCCACCCCGGAGATGATCCTGGTGGACGGCATCCACTCACCCTTTGTCGACACCCACTCGAGAACCCTCAAGAGGGGTGACGGTGTATCCCAGGCCATCGGGGCCGCCTCCATCCTGGCCAAGGTGGAAAGGGACCGGGCCATGCTTGCCTATCACAAACAGTATCCCCATTACGGCTTCGACCGGAACAAGGGGTACGGCACCGCGGAGCACCTCCGGGCCATCGCCGAGCACGGTCCGTGCCCGATCCACCGAAAGACGTTCAGAGGCGTCAAAGAACACATCTGACCGCAGAGCACAGAGAGGGTGCGACTTTAAGAGGGAAAAGATCAAAAGCATTTTGACCGCTGCGCAGCCCCTTCCAGACTGCTCCGCAGGGTTCCGCAGGAAAAAACCGGGATATCAGGAACAGGATTTTCACTTCCCACTTACTGATTTAACCCTGCGAGACCCCGCGTCCCCTGCGGTAAAGGTTTCTTTGGAATTTGAAACCTGAGATTCGGAATCCGAACCTCCCCACGCACCACCCCGTTACTCCGACACCCTTACACAGCATCCCCCCTTTGGCAGCTCCCTTGCACCCCATCCTTTATGTTCCGTCGGAAAAAGAAGACCCCCCATCTGACCCTCGGCCGGCGGGGCGAGCGTCTGGCGGCCCGTTTCCTGCGTCTGAGGGGCTACCGGATCCTGGACAGGAACTTCAGGTGCCGTTTGGGAGAGATCGACATCATCGCCGCCAAAAGGGGGCTCCTCGTCTTCGTAGAGGTCAGGACGCGGCGGGAACCCCATCTGACCCACCCCCTCGACACCGTGGACGGATACAAGACCGCCCGCCTCATCAACGCGGCCCGCTACTATCTCCTGGTGCACACGGATGGGGAGATCGGTTGCCGCTTCGACATCCTGGGCATTTCCCTGCCCACGGGCAGGAAGCGGGCCAAAGCGGTCCACATCAGGAACGCCATCGATCTCTCGGACACGGCGATCACCCAGGCGAGAAGAAACTGGGCCAGACGGCTGCTTGCGAGATTCCCGAGGAAAAATCGTCCAAAAAATTACAAGAAACAAGGAGTGGAAAGTGGAAAGTGAAAGTAAAAGTAAGAAAGCTTTAACCACAGAGGACACCCCTCGACAAGACTCGGGGCGGGCAGAGAAGACCGGGGATACGGATGGGAGGGAAGAGAGGATCAAAGGATTATTAACCGCAGCGCAGCCCCTTCCAGGCTGCTCCGCAGGGTATCGCAGGTATTAAAAGGGATACCGGCAGCAGGATTTGATCTTCCCTCTTATTGACCTCTTATTGATTTAACCCTGCGTACTCTGCGGCAAAGGGTTTCCCTGGAATCTGGGACGAGTACCTCTCCGTTACGCCGGCCCACCGACACCCCGGCACCTGTATAACCGCCCTGGCCGTAATTTTGCACATCACTGGTAATCAATCAGGCAACCAAACCGTCTCACGGGAGGAATCCAATGGTCGCCAGGATCCTGTCATGCGCCATCTCCGGCCTGGAGGCCGTGCCGGTCCACGTGGAACTGGACCTGGCGGGCGGCATGCCCGCGCTGACCATCGTCGGTATGGGGGACACGGCCGTGCGGGAAAGCCGGGAGAGGGTCCTGGCCGCCCTGCGAAACTCCGGTTACGAACTGCCGCCCTCGCGGGTCACGGTCAACCTGGCCCCGGCAGACCTCAAGAAGGCAGGCAGCCGGTTCGACCTCCCCATCGCCCTGGGCATTCTGGCAGCCATGAATGTCTTCAACCCGGAAACCCTCACAGGATATCTGGTCATGGGGGAGCTTTCGCTGACGGGGGAGGTCACCGGCACGGAGCCCTCCTTTCCGGCCGCCCTCCTGATGCGTCGGGCGGGGCTGGAAGGGATGATCCTCCCCATGTCCATGGCCGCTGAGGCTTCTCTGGTAAACGGCTTCAAAATCCTTCCCGTCACCAGGCTGTCTGAGGCGATCGAGTTCCTGAGGGGCAACCGGACCCTCGATCCGGCGGCTCCGCGGCCCGTCCGGGAACCGGACGACCCGCCGGATCTGGCCGATGTCCGGGGACAGGAGGTCCCCAGGCGGGTCCTGGAAATTGCGGCCGCCGGAGGGCACAACCTGCTCCTGTCCGGCCCTCCCGGCTCGGGGAAGACCATGCTGGCAAGGCGGATGCCGGGCATCCTCCCTCCCCTGACGCCGGATCAATCCCTGGAGGTCACCGCCATTCACAGCATCGCCGGTCTTCTCAACACCACCGATGGCCTTGTCACCCGTCCACCATTCCGTTCCCCCCATCACACGGTCTCCCACATCGGCCTGGCCGGCGGGGGGACCCGGCCCCGGCCGGGAGAGGTGACCCTTGCCCACCACGGGGTCCTGTTCATGGACGAGATGTCCGAGTTCAGAAGATCCTCCCTCGAGACCCTCCGGCAGCCCATGGAGGACGGCAGGATCGTCATCACCCGGGCCGCCCGGTCCACCTGCTACCCGGCCTCATTCATGCTCATCGGCGCCACCAACCCATGCCCGTGCGGCTTCCGGGGACATCCCGTCCGGCCCTGCATCTGCCCGCCGTCGGCCGTTACCAGATACCGGCAGCGCATCTCCGGGCCCCTCATGGACCGGATCGACCTCATCGTCAACGTCCAGCCTCCCGAGCCAGGGACGATCTCCGGCGAGGACCCCGGGGAACCGTCCCGGTCGGTCGGCGAGAGGGTGGCCAGGGTACGCCGTATCCAGAACAAACGGTCCGCGGAAGGGCTCCCATGCCTGAACAGCCGGCTGACACCGTCACAGCTGCAGACCCTCTGCCCGCTGCCGAAGGGAGGGGAAGAACTCATGATAGAGGCCGCCGAACGCCTTGGATTGACCGCCCGGGGGTACCACAGGACCCTTAGGGTTGCCAGGACGATGGCCGACCTGGAGGGAAAGGAGCTGCCGGAACTGGACCACCTGGCCGAGGCGATCCAGTATCGGCCG
>JBFFDD010000043.1:0-14389 GCA_041559575.1 bacterium | reverse complement strand
CCATATCCATGATCGAGGGGACGGCGCGCAGCATGGGTATCGTCGTCGAGGGACCGGGAGTCGTGTGGGAAGAACCGGTAGAGGTTGAGGATGTTGAGTCGGTTGAGGGGTAGGGAAGGGAAAATAGAGAATAGAAATTAGAAATTAGAAATTAGAGATTAGAGATTAGAGATTAGAGATTAGAGATTAGAGGATTTGAGTATTGGAGATGGGAGTTTTGGATATCAGAGGATCAGAGAAAAGATCGATTATTCCAATTTTCAATTTCTGATATCTGATTTCTAATCCTCTTTTTCAGGAGAGATCTTATGAGCGTTGGAAAGAGATTCGCACAGGCGGCCGAGAAGATCGACCGAGACAAAACCGTCGATTTTGAAACGGCCGTCTCCCTCGTCAAGGAAACCGCGACAGCCAGGTTCGATGAGACCGTTGAATGTGCGGTTCGCCTCGGCGTCGATCCCCGGAGAAGTGACCAGGTGGTCAGGGGGGCCATCGTTCTTCCGCACGGCCTCGGCCGAAGCGAGAGGATTGTGGTTTTTGCCAAGGGCGAGAAGGAGAAAGAAGCCAGGGACGCCGGCGCTGACTTCGTCGGGTCGGAGGATCTGGCCGAGAGGATCCTGGGCGGCTGGCTGGAATTCGATCGGGTCGTGGCAACTCCGGACATCATGGGAACAGTGGGTAAACTGGGCAAGATTCTCGGCCCGAGGGGGATGATGCCCAACCCCAAACTTGGCACCGTAACATTCGATGTCGGAAAGGCTATTGAGGAGATCAAGGCAGGAAAGGCCGAGTTCAAGACCGACAAGAACGGCATCGTTCATTCGTCCATCGGCAAAGCCAGTTTCGAGGGTGACAAACTGGTCGAGAACCTCACTTCTTTCCTGGAAGCCCTTCTCAAACTCAAACCGGCAGCCAGCAAGGGCCGCTATTTCAGGAGCATTACCCTTTCCTCAACCATGGGGCCGGGGGTCAAGATCGACCCCATTTGGGCGACAAACGCACTGCGTTAAGAAGGTTAGAGATCGAGTCAGAGAGGATTTTCGGGTTTCAGATACGAGGGGTAGGGCGAAATGATTTTTCGGCCGCCCCGGTCGGGGCCCGTCTAAATACAGCCAAACAAGCCACACCGGTAGTTCAATGACAGCAGGGTCAGCCGTCGCTCAATGCAGCCATGGCCGATTAAATGTCCCCCGGGACGCCCCGCCGAGACACGGTGCGGTTCCGAAGCATTCCACGGGGTTCACCTGGAGCGCGGGGGACCACTTCAAGTCTCATCCTGTCACCACACCCGGAGTGGAGAAGACCATGTCACTTGAGGACTGGAGAAAGGAGGTTTGAAGTTGAGTCGCGCCGAGAGAGATCAGCAGATACAGGAGTTGAATGAGCTTTTTGGTGGTTTGGAGATGGCCATTCTCGCTGATTACCGCGGTTTGAACGTCGAAGAGATCACCGACTTTCGTTCGCAACTCCGAGAAGTGCAGGGACGGTTCAGGGTTGTCAAGAACACCCTTTCCATCCGCGCTGCGGATGGCACGCCCCTTGAGGCGGTCAAGGACCATTTTGTCGGCCCGGTGGGGATCCTGTACGCGGAGGGTGACCCGGCTGGTTCCGCCAAGGTTCTGGTTGATTTCATCAAGAAGAATGAAAAGCTGGAACCCAAGGTAGGCATCCTGTCGGGCAATGTCATCGGTCTGGATGACATAAGGATGCTGGCGGACCTTCCGGACAGGGACACGCTGGTTGCCAAGGCGCTTTCTTCCATGCAGGCGCCGGCGACCAATTTCGTCAGGACGTTGTCTGAGATCCCGGGGAGCTTTGTCAGAGTGCTGGATGCTATCCGCTCACAGAAGGAAGCGGCCTGATCCGGACTGTAGTTCGAATTCAATCAAATCCATGAGAATTTTTGAAAAATAAGGAGGATCAAGCAATGGCTGGTATTAACAAGGAAGATGTCATTCAATTCATCGAGACCATGACGGTTCTGGAGATGGCCGAGTTCGTCAAGGAACTCGAAGAGAAGTTTGGTGTCAGCGCTGCCGCGCCAGTGGCAGTGGCCGCCGCACCCGGCGCCGGTCCCGCGGCCGCAGCGGAAGAGAAGACGGATTTCGACGTTGTCCTCACCGAGGTTGGCTCGGAGAAGATCAAGGTCATCAAGGTCGTCCGCTCCCTCACCGGCCTTGGCCTGAAGGAGGCCAAGGATGTCGTTGACGGTGCGCCCAGCCCGATCAAGGAGGGCGTATCGAAGGATGAGGCCGAGGAAGCCAAGAATCAGCTCGAAGAGGTCGGCGCTAAAGTTGAGGTCAAGTAACCCGCATCGATTATAACGTAGTTGTGGCTGGGGAGATCCGTCGGGATCTCCCCAGGCCCCAATTTTTTTGAAACACCTTTACATAATGGGGTGAAACGATGGCAAAAGCCACGCAGACAAGATTCTCCCTGAGAAGAGATTATTCCAGACTCCCCTCCATCATCAGCATGCCCAATCTCATAGAGGTTCAGAAGGAGTCCTACGAGAAGTTCCTCCAGATTAATGTGCCGCCGGGAGAGAGAGAGGAAACCGGCCTTCAGGCCGTTTTCAAGGGGATATTCCCCATCGAGGATTATTCACGGACCACCCTTCTGGACTTTGTGGAGTACGACATCAAGGAACCAAAGTTCGATGTCCAGGAGTGCCAGGACAGGGGGATGACCTTCGCGGCCCCTCTCAACGTGGCGATCCGTCTTATCCACCTGGATGTGGATGAGGAGACGAAGAACAAAAAGGTCCGCGAGGTCAAGGAGCAGGAGGTCTACCTGGGTGAAATTCCCCTGATGACCCAGAACGGCACCTTTATCATCAACGGGACCGAGAGAGTTATTGTCAGCCAACTCCACAGGTCCCCCGGTGTTTTCTATGAGCTCGACAAGACCAAATCCATGTTGGGCGGCCGTCCTCTCTACTCGGCCCGTGTCATTCCCTACCGCGGTTCCTGGCTCGATTTCGAGTACGACGCCAAAGGCCTGGTCAACGTACGGATCGATCGAAGGCGGAAGATACCCGCAACGATCCTGTTAAAGGCCCTTGGGTTCGGTCCCGATGAGATCATCCGGCAGTTCTACCTCATTGACCGGATAGAGCTGAAAAAGGGCAAGGCGATCAAGAAGTACAGGAAGGAAACCCTTGAATTTCAGAAAGCCACCAGGGAGATAACCGACCCCAAATCCGGCGAGGTGCTGGTACGGGAAGGGCGCAAGATCTACGCGTCCACCATCAGGAAGATCGAGGCCGCGAAGATCGCCGAATTCGAGGTGGACCCCGCCGAGGAGATTGTCGGCAAATACCTCGGCTCCCCGGTGGTCGACACCCAGACCGGTGAGATCATCGCGGATTGCAACGAACAGATCACCCAGGAGATATACGATCGTATCGTCGAGGCCGGAATAGAGGAGCTCGAGATTATCTTCATCGACAACCTCAGGTACGAGACCTCCCTGAGGGACACGCTGGCCGCCGACAAGGTGAGCAATGCCGATGAGGCTTTACTGGAGATCTACCGGAAACTGAGACCGGGAGATCCGCCGACGCTGGACACCGCCAAGGCTCATTTCGACAGACTTTTCTTCTCCGATGACCGCTACGACCTGTCCAAGGTCGGCCGTCTGAAACTCAACAAGAAGCTCGGGCTTGATACCCCCCTCGGGATGCGTACCCTGATGAGCGAGGATATCGTCGCTATCATGCAGTACCTGGTCAAACTGAGGAGCGGCGTCAAAGAAGCCCAGATGGACGATATCGACCACCTGGGAAACCGGAGGGTCAGGAGCGTCGGCGAACTTCTGGAAAATCAGTTCCGGATCGGTCTGGTCCGGATGGAAAGGGCCATTAAGGAGAGGATGAGCATCCAGGAAATGGAATCGGTCATGCCCCATGACCTGATCAACGCGAAGCCGGTCTCCGCTGTGGTCAAGGAATTTTTCGGCAGCAGCCAGCTCTCCCAGTTCATGGATCAGACGAATCCCCTTTCCGAGATCACCCACAAGAGGAGGCTGTCGGCTCTGGGGCCCGGTGGCTTGACCAGGGAGAGAGCCGGGTTCGAGGTGCGGGACGTTCATCCCACCCATTACGGCCGCATCTGTCCGATCGAGACGCCCGAGGGACCCAATATCGGTCTCATATCGTCCCTGAGCACCTATGCTCAGATCAACGAATTCGGATTCATCGAGACCCCCTACCGTGTGGTCAAGAAGGGCAGGGTCTCCGATGAGATCGTATACCTGTCGGCCCTGGATGAGGACAAATATGTCATTGCCCAGGCCAATGCCCCCCTTGACAAGAAGGGGCGGTTCATCAACGAGCTGGTTTCGTGTCGAAAGGGCGGGGAACCGACCATGACAGGCCGTGACGAGGTGAACCTCATGGACGTATCGCCCAAACAGCTGGTTTCGGTGGCCGCGTCCCTGATCCCCTTCCTGGAGAACGACGATGCCAACAGGGCCCTCATGGGATCGAACATGCAGAGACAGGCTGTTCCCCTGCTGAAAACCAGTGCCCCGCTGGTTGGCACGGGGATGGAGTCCACTTCCGCCAGGGACTCGGGTGCCGTTGTGGTCGCCAAGAGGGGTGGAAAAGTCGAAAGCATCGATGCCGGCCGGGTGGTTATCCAGGTTGACGAGTCCGAGGAGGACATGGAGGGGGTCGAGGGCTCCTCAAATGTTGATATCTATCATCTCATCAAGTTCAAGCGGTCAAACCAGAACACGTGCATCAACCAGGTCCCCATTGTCTCTCCCGGTCAGATCGTCCAGGCCGGTGATGTCATCGCTGACGGACCTGCGACCGACGGAGGGGAACTGGCCCTTGGCCAGAATATCCTGGTCGCCTTCATGCCCTGGGGAGGATACAACTTTGAGGACTCGATCCTGGTAAGTGAGAGGCTGGTCCAGGAGGATGTATTTACCTCCATCCACATCGAGGAGTTCGAGGTGATGGCCCGGGATACCAAGCTGGGCAAAGAGGAGATCACCAGGGACATCCCCAACGTCGGTGAGGAGGCCCTCAAGGACCTCGACGAGGCCGGTATCGTTCGTATTGGGGCGGAGGTCAACTCGGGAGACATCCTGGTCGGGAAAGTCACCCCCAAGGGAGAGACCCAGCTCACCCCCGAGGAAAAACTCCTCAGGGCCATCTTCGGCGAGAAGGCCGGCGACGTTCGTGACACGTCCCTGCGGGTCCCGCCTGGTGTGGAAGGGGTGGTTATCGACGTCAAGGTATTTTCCCGGAGGGGAATGGAAAAGGATTCCCGAGCCCAGGCTATCGAAGATGAACAGGTGGCCCAGTACATCAAGGACAGGGATGACGAGATCAGGATCGTACGCAATACCATGTACGAGAAGATCCGATCCACCGTCAGCGGCAAAAAGCTCGCCGCTGCGCTGAAAGGTCCCGATGGCACCCTGTTAGGCAAGAAGGACGGTAAAGTCACCAGCAAGATCCTTGACGAACTGCCGAAGATCAAGTGGTTTGATATTCCGCTCACCGACGCAAAAGCGCTGGAGCGGATGGTTACTCTGCGTCAGAGGGCTGAAAATCAGGAGGAGATGATCCGCACCCTTTTTGACGGGAAAATAGAGAAATTCAGGAAAGGTGATGAACTGCCCCCCGGGGTCATCAAAATGGTCAAGGTCTACCTGGCCATCAAACGTCATCTCTCGGTAGGAGACAAGATGGCCGGCCGGCACGGTAACAAGGGTGTTCTTTCCAAGATCGTTCCGCTGGAGGATATGCCTTACATGGAGGACGGAACCCCTGTCGACATGGTCCTTAACCCCCTGGGCGTTCCCAGCCGCATGAACGTCGGTCAGATCCTGGAAACGATGCTCGGTTGGGCGGCAAAGGGCGTCGGCGACAGGGTCACCGAGATGCTCGCCAACAGCACAGGCGCCTCCAGCATCAGGCAGTTCCTGAAGAAGGTCTATACGGAGGATCAGCAATCCGAATCCTCCTCTAAAACCGTGGAACTTATCAACGGCCTGAACGATGATGAACTGTTCGACGTGGCGGAGAAGATGAAAGACGGTGTCCTGGTTGCTTCTCCGGTCTTTGACGGAGCCCATGAAGAGGAGATCCAGGGACTTCTGGAAAAAGCGGGTCTGCCGATCAGGGGCCAGGCCCGCCTTTTCGATGGCCGGACCGGTCAACCTTTCCATCGAATGGTGACGGTCGGCTACATCTACATGCTGAAGCTGCACCATCTGGTCGATGACAAGATCCACGCCCGGTCCATTGGTCCCTATTCCCTCGTTACGCAGCAGCCACTGGGCGGCAAAGCCCAATTCGGCGGACAGCGGTTTGGCGAGATGGAGGTCTGGGCCCTCGAGGGATACGGTGCGGCCCACACGCTTCAGGAGATGCTCACCGTCAAGTCCGATGACGTGGCGGGGCGGACCAAGATGTATGAGGCGATCGTCAAGGGAAACAACGCCATGGACGCTGGTCTGCCGGAATCCTTCAACGTGCTGGTCAAGGAACTTCAGAGTTTCTGCCTTGATGTGGAACTCCTCGAGGTTGAGGAGGAGGTTTGACCCTTCGGGCAGCGGCCCGCAGGGAGTATCAAATACCTGGCTCTGCTTTTATAACAGGTAACGGAGGTATTCCATGCCTTTAACCGATTTTTACAGCGAGTACTTCGACAGGCCGAAGTATCCCACCAATTTCAACTCCATCAGGCTGAAACTGGCTTCCCCGGACAAGATCCGTGCCTGGTCTTACGGGGAGGTCAAGAAACCCGAGACGATCAATTATCGGACTTTCAAGCCGGAACGAGACGGCCTGTTCTGTGCAAAGATCTTCGGGCCCACCAAGGATTACGAGTGCAACTGCGGGAAGTACAAAAGGATGAAACACCGGGGCATCGTCTGTGAGAAGTGCGGTGTTGAGGTCATCCAGTCCAAGGTCAGGCGTGAACGTCTCGGTCACATCGAGCTGGCTTCACCCGTAGCCCATATCTGGTTCATGAAGGGTATTCCAAGCCGCATAGGGCTCATTCTCGATATGTCCCTGCGTGAGCTGGAAAGGGTTCTTTATTTCGAGGAGTATATTGTTCTCGATCCGGGTGGTGAGGAAACCGGCCTAAAAGAACAGGAACTGGTCACCGAGGACCGGTATCGGGAGCTGAGGGAGGAATTCGGCGAGACCTTTGTCGTTGGAATGGGGGCTGAGGCCATCAATGAACTCCTCACTCGGGTTGACCTGGATCTTCTCGCCACCGAATTGAGGCAGGAGATGCTCGAGACCAATTCCGAGGCCAAGCGGAAGAAGGTGGTCAAGAGACTGAAGACGGTGGAATCCTTTCGCAGTTCCGGCAACCGACCCGAGTGGATGATCCTCGAGGTGATCCCTGTGTTGCCGCCGGAACTCAGGCCGCTCGTCCCCCTTGACGGTGGCAGGTTCGCCACCTCAGACCTGAACGATCTCTATCGCAGGGTGATCAACCGGAACAATCGCCTGAAAAGGCTCATGGAACTCCGTGCTCCCGAGATCATTGTCCGCAATGAGAAGAGGATGCTCCAGGAGGCTGTGGATGCCCTGTTCGATAACGGACGCCGCGGGCGGCCTATTGTCGGTTCGAACAAGAGGCCCCTGAAATCGCTGAGCGATATGCTCAAGGGCAAGCAGGGACGTTTCCGCCAGAACCTCCTGGGAAAGAGGGTGGATTACTCCGGCCGCAGTGTCATCGTGATCGGTCCCGAGCTGAAGCTTCACCAGTGCGGCCTTCCCAAGAAGATGGCTCTGGAGCTTTTCAAACCTTTCATCTACCAGAAACTGGAGCAGTACGAACACGTCACGACCATCAAGAGCGCCAAGAAGATGGTGGAAAAGGAACGCCCCGAGGTCTGGGATGTCCTTGACGAGGTCATCAAGGACCACCCGGTCATGCTCAACAGGGCGCCCACTCTTCACCGGCTTGGGGTCCAGGCCTTTGAGCCGGTGCTCATTGAAGGCAAGGCGATCCAGCTGCATCCCCTGGTATGTGCGGCGTTCAATGCCGACTTCGACGGGGACCAGATGGCTGTTCATGTGCCCCTTTCCCTGGAGGCTCAACTCGAGGCCAGGACCCTTATGCTGGCCACCAACAATGTTATGTCTCCAGCCAATGGCAAGCCCATCGTCATCCCCACCCAGGACATTGTTCTGGGTGTCTACTGGATGACAAAGGAACGGCCCAAATCGAAGGGCGAGGGCTTGATCTTCGCCAACTTCGATGGGGTCCGGATGGCCTACGACAGGGATGCCGTGGCCCTGCAGGCCATGATCAAGGTCCGTTATAACGGGGAGCTTATCGATACCACCGTAGGCAGAGTCCTGCTCTACGAGATCATGCCTGAGGAAATTCCCTTCGAGAACGTGAACACGCTGCTGCGGAAAAAGGAATTTGGGGATCTCATAAAGAACTCCTTCATCCTCGCCGGGAGTGAAAAGACCATCTATCTCCTGGACAACCTCAAGGATCTCGGCTTCTCCTATGCGACCAGATCAGGCCTTTCCATCTGTGTTGAGGATATGCACATTCCTTCTCGGAAGGCCGATCTTATCGATGAGGCCGAGAAGGAGGTGGGCGAGGTTCAGGCCCAGTACACAGACGGCCTTATCACCGACGGCGAGAGATACAACAAGGTTGTGGACATATGGGCCACCGTCACCGATGAAATAGCCCGTGAGGTCAACAACACCCTTGAGGATGAGGGTACTGAGGGTGAGGGAAGGTTCAACTCCATCTATATGATGGCCGATTCCGGCGCGAGGGGATCCGCGCAGCAGATCAGGCAGCTGGCCGGAATGAGGGGGCTCATGGCCAAACCTTCCGGAGAGATCATAGAGACTCCCATCCGGGCCAACTTCAGGGAGGGCCTGAAGGTCCTCGAGTATTTCATCTCTACCCACGGAGCACGCAAGGGTCTGGCGGATACCGCCCTTAAAACGGCGAACTCAGGGTATCTGACCCGGCGGCTGATCGATGTCGCCCAGGACTGTATTGTGACTTCCCACGACTGCGGAACCCCTGACGGGATCACCGTGACCTCTCTGGTCGAGAGTGGTGAGGTTATTCAGCCGCTAGAGGAGAGGATCCTGGGTCGCATGGCCATGGACGACGTGGTCGATCCGGAAAACGATGAGGTCATCCTCAAAAGAGGCGAGGAGATCGACGAGGCAGCCGTGCAGGAGATCGATCGCAGAGGCCTGGGGTATGAGGGCATCGCCATCAGGTCAGTGCTCACCTGCCGATCCATCCAGGGTGTGTGCGCCATGTGCTACGGCAGGGATCTTGCCAGGGGCAGGTTGGTAGCCGAAGGGGAGGCCGTGGGGATCATCGCTGCTCAGTCCATCGGGGAGCCCGGCACACAGTTGACCATGAGAACCTTCCACATTGGCGGCACGGCGAGCCGCAGGGTAGAGCAGACGTCCCTTGAGGCCCCCATTCCGGGAACCGTGCGGTTCATTAATCTGAGCACCATCCAGAACAGGGATGGAGACCTTGTGGTCATGAACCGGCACGGGGAGATCGCCATTACCGACGACAATGGAAGGGAGAAGAAAAGGTATCCGGTTATCTACGGGGCAAAGCTCAAGATAAACGATACGGTAACTGTCGAACCGGGGCAGCTTATTGCCGAGTGGGATCCCTTCAGCACTCCCATCCTCAGCGAGGTCGGCGGCCACGTCAAGTTCGGCGATATCATTGAGGGCAGGACCATGAAGGAACAGGTCGATGAGGTCACTGGTATCGCCAGCAAGGTGATTACAGAATACCAGGGGACCGACCTCCGACCCCGAATCTCCATCAAGAGCGGCGAGGGCAAGACGATCAAGGTCCCGGGGACCAAATCCACCGCCAGATATTTCATGCCCTCTTCGGCCATCATTCTCGTCAATGAGGGCGATCCGGTGGAGCCCGGTGATATCCTCGCCAAGATCCCCATCGAAACCACCAAAACCAAGGACATTACCGGCGGTCTGCCAAGGGTTGCCGAGCTGTTCGAAGCCCGTGTGCCCAAAGAGCAGGCCACCATCAGCGAGATCGACGGGACGGTTCACTTCGGCCGGGATGTCAAGGGAAAGAGGAGGATCGAGGTCAGGCCCGACATCGGAGAGCCGCGCGAATATCTTATTCCAAGAGGTAAACACATCAGCGTTCACGAGGGGGATCGCGTCAGGGCTGGCGAGCCTCTGATGGACGGTTCGCCCAATCCCCACGATATCCTCCACGTTCTCGGCGAAAAGGAGCTCCAGAAGTATCTGGTGAACGAGGTTCAGGAGGTTTACCTCCTTCAGGGTGTCAGGATCAATGACAAACACATCGAGGTCATCATCCGTCAGATGCTCAGGAAGGTCAGCATCGAGGACGTTGGGGATACGGTGTTCCTGGTCGGCGATCAGGTTGACCGGTTCGAATTTGCCCGGGAAAACCAGCGTGTGATAAAGGAAGGCGGAAAGCCCGCCACCGGAAAACCGATCCTTCAGGGGATCACCAAGGCGGCCCTGAACACAGAGAGCTTCATATCCGCAGCTTCGTTCCAGGAGACAACCAGGGTCCTGACCGAGGCCGGGATCTCGGGCAAAATCGATTCCCTCAGGGGACTGAAGGAGAATGTCATTGTCGGCAGACTGATACCGGCCGGAACGGGTCTGAAGAGATACCTTGAATCCGGGATCAAACCTACGGATCTGCCTGAGGGGGTTCTCCCGGAGTAAGCCGGATTTATCGGTCTGGAGACACATAGGTTTTCATGGGGGGTTATGGAACAGTTTTTTGTTCAGGTTCCATGACAGGAGAGGCCCGCAATCGAAGGAAACGTTTTTACGAGCGGTTGGAACTGTTCCAGCCGCTCGTGTTACGTACAGAAGACATTTGCCGAACCGGGTGGCAAGGATCCGGAAATGGAGGAAACTCTGGGAATAAATGGCCCATGGAATTATTTTCCCCCGGTGTTAGGTTTCAGCTCGTTTGGGCTTGACAAACGGTTTCAGTGCTGATAGCTTCACCGAGTTTTCCTCATTCTGTTTTTAGGTGGGGGCAACACCGAACATTTATAGAAAAACTGCCGGTTTTTCAGTGAGTTAGGGGGCATGCCCCGTGACCGGCAGCAATGCCTGCGGAAATCTGGGATCGGGATTCCAGACCGCGACAGGGTCGCTTTGTCCTTTCGAAGGTCAGCCCTGTTAAGGACCGATTTTGCGCTGAGGAGTTAGAGGATGCCGACACTCAATCAGTTGGTGAGAAAAAGCCGGAAGAAGATCACCAAAAAGTCCAAAAGTCCGGCTATGCAGCAATGTCCCCAAAAACGGGGAGTGTGCACGAGGGTCTATACCACTACACCGAAGAAACCGAACTCCGCCCTGAGAAAAGTTGCCAGGGTCAGATTGACCAACGGTATAGAGGTGACGTCCTACATCCCCGGTGTCGGGCATAACCTTCAGGAGCACTCCATCGTCCTCATCAGGGGAGGAAGGGTCAAGGACCTCCCGGGTGTGAGGTATCATATTGTCAGGGGCAGCCTCGACACGGCAGGTGTGGCTGACAGGCGTCAGAGTCGGTCCAAATACGGGGCGAAGAGGCCCAAGTAAGTTCGGAGGTATTATCGATGGCTCGCAGAAGGGTGCCGAAGAAGAGAGAGATCCTTCCGGATCCGAAGTACAAGGACAAACTTGTCACCAAGTTTATCAACAACCTGATGCTCGACGGCAAGAAGAGCCTTGCTGAGACCATCTTCTACAGTTCGCTGGATCTTATCGGACAGAAGGTCAACGAGGATCCTATAACGGTATTCAAAAAAGCGGTTGAGAACATCAAGCCTGTCCTGGAGGTGAAGTCCAGGAGGGTCGGTGGCGCCACCTATCAGGTCCCTGTGGAGGTTCGCTACGACAGGAAACAGGCCCTGGCCATCCGCTGGCTGATCACCCATGCCCGGGACCGCTCCGAACGGACCATGGAAGAGCGACTGGCCAATGAATTCATCGACGCGGCCAACAACCGTGGTGCCTCTGCCAAGAAGAAGGAAGACGTACACCGGATGGCTGAGGCCAACAAGGCCTTTGCCCATTACCGGTGGTAGGCTTCCCGGCACGCAGTAATCGATACGGATATCTGGGAGTATTAAGTCGTGGCTAGGCAGTATCAGTTAGAGAACCACAGGAACATCGGCATAATGGCCCACATCGATGCCGGTAAAACGACCACCACTGAGAGGATTCTCTTCTACACCGGCGTCTCTCACAAGATGGGAGAGGTCCATGATGGCGCCGCTGTCATGGACTGGATGGAGCAGGAGCAGGAGCGGGGCATTACCATCACCTCCGCGGCCACCACTTCCTTCTGGAAAGACACGCGCATCAACATCATCGACACGCCGGGACATGTGGACTTCACCGTTGAGGTGGAGCGCTCCCTGCGGGTCCTGGACGGCGCCATTGCGGTCTTCTGCTCCGTAGGGGGTGTAGAACCTCAGTCGGAGACGGTCTGGAGACAGGCTGACAAGTATCTTGTTCCCAGGGTGGCTTTCGTCAACAAGATGGACCGAACCGGAGCCGATTTCGATCGGGTGGTGAGGATGATGAAGGACAGGCTCGGTGCCAATGCCATTCCCATCCAGCTGCCCGTCGGCTCAGAGGATAAGTTTGCCGGTGTCGTCGACCTGGTCCGCCAGGTCTGTTACAGCTTCGACGAGGATACCCTCGGGGCCAAAACGGCGGAAGGCCCGATCCCGGAGGACATGTTGGACGCCGTCCAGGAAGCCCGGGAGGCCCTGATCGAGGCCTTGGCCGATGTGGACGACTCCCTTATGGAGCGCTATCTGGAGGGTCAGGAGATCGCTGATGGGGAGATCAAGAGGGCCCTCAGGACCGCCACCCTCAATCTTGCGGTCGTCCCCGTTCTCTGTGGATCCGCCTTTAAGAACAAGGGTGTTCAGCCGCTGCTTGATGCTGTGGTGGATTACCTCCCTTCGCCACTGGATGTCCGTGCCGTTACCGGCACCGACCAGAACTCCGGTGAGACGATCAACATTGACGCCGACGACAGTAAACCCTTCGCCGCCCTCGCCTTCAAGATCATGACCGACCCCTACGTGGGACATCTTACTTTTATCAGGATCTATTCAGGACATCTTGCCGCTGGAAGTTACGTTCTTAACACCACAACCGGCAAGAAAGAGCGGGTTGGCCGCATTCTCAAAATGCACTCCAACAAGAGGGAGGACATCAAGGACGTTTACTCCGGGGATATCGTCGCCTGCGTCGGGTTGTCGAAGACCCTCACAGGCGACACCCTCTGTGATCCTGGTCAACCGGTCGTCCTGGAGGAGATGGAGTTCCCGGAGCCGGTGATCTCCATCGCCATTGAGCCGAAGACCAAGGCCGACCAGGAGAAGCTGGGTGTCTCCATGACCAAGCTTTCCCAGGAGGACCCCACCTTCCGGGTGAGCACAGATCCTGATACAGGCCAGACCCTGATCTCGGGAATGGGAGAGCTCCATCTCGAGATCATCGTCGATCGGCTCATGAGAGAGTTCAAGGTGGGAGCCAACGTGGGAAAACCACAGGTCGCCTACCGCGAGACCATTACCGCGTCTGTCAAGGCGGAAGGACGTTTTGTCAAGCAGAGCGGGGGACGGGGACAGTATGGACATGTCCTCATCGAGATGTCACCCAACGAGCCTGGAACCGGATTCACCTTCGAGAACGATATCGTGGGCGGTACGGTGCCCAGGGAATATATCCCGGCGGTCGAGAAGGGAATTCATGAGGCCATGGAGCAGGGAATCCTGGCCGGGTACCCCATGATCGACATCAACGTTTCCCTCTACGACGGCTCATTTCACGAAGTGGATTCATCGGAGATGGCTTTTAAGGTCGCCGGATCAATGGCTTTCAAGGATGGTGCCAGGAAGGCCGGATCGGTTCTCCTCGAGCCCATTATGGATGTGGAGGTTGTCGTCCCTGAGGAGTACATGGGGGACGTGATGGGTGACCTCAACGGGAGACGAGGCAAGGTCACCAATATGGATGAAAGGGCTGGTGCCAAGGTCATAGACTGCCTGGTGCCCCTTGCGGAGATGTTCGGCTATGCCACGGACCTGAGGTCCATGACCCAGGGCAGGGCGACCTACACGATGCATTACGCCCGCTATGAGCGGGTGCCCCAGAACATCGCCGAAGAGGTTATGGCCCAGTCCGGGGTTGCCTGAACGGGAAAATGACCCTGAAGGGATCAATTCAAGGAGGAGACGATGTCTAAGGCGAAGTTTGAGAGGACGAAGCCTCACGTGAATGTTGGGACGATAGGTCACGTGGATCACGGCAAGACGACATTGACTGCGGCGATCACGAAGTGTTTGTCGAACGCCGGTAATGCTG
>JBFFDD010000042.1:0-14595 GCA_041559575.1 bacterium | reverse complement strand
TGTGATCCTCCGAATCGGCGATGAAGTACCCCGTGCGCTCGAACTGGAACCGTTCCCCGGGCAGGGCATCTTTCAGGCTGGGTTCCACCCTGGCGTCAGCGACGTCCAGGGAGTGGGGGTTGAGGTGCTGAATGAAGTCGCCGTCCTTGCCGCCATCCGGAGACGGGTTGTCGAACAGCCGGTCGTAAATTCTTACCTCCGCGTTCAGGGCGTGGGCCGCCGACACCCAGTGGACGGTTCCCTTGACCCGGCGGCCGTCGGGCGCGTCGCCTCCCCTGGTCTCAGGATCATAGGTGCAGTGCACCTCGACGATCTCGCCTTCCCCGTTCTTCTTGACCTCAACGCAGGTTATAAAATAGGCCCAACGCAGCCGGACCTCCCTGCCGGGTGACAGGCGGAAAAACTTCCGCGGCGGGTCCTCCATGAAATCGGCCCGTTCGATGAACAGCTCCCGGCTGAAAGGGACCTTTCTGGACCCCATCCTGGGAGGGTCGTCGGGGAAATAGGGCGCCGCCAGCTCCTCCACCTGATCCTCCGGGTAGTTGACGATCACCACCTTCAACGGATCGAGGACCGCCATGACACGCCGCACCCTGGTGTTCAGATCGTCTCGGATACTGTTCTCCAGGAGGGCCACGTCCACCACGCTGTTGGCCTTGGCCACCCCGATGCGGTCACAGAAATTGCGGATGGATTCCGGCGTGTACCCCCTGCGCCTCAGCCCGGCGACGGTGGGCATGCGGGGGTCGTCCCAGCCGGAGACATGCCCGCCCTCCACCAGCTCGACGAGCTTGCGCTTGCTCATCACGGTGTAGTTCAGGTTCAGCCGGGCGAACTCGATCTGCCTCGGTTTGCTCGGCGCCGGCACGTTGTCGATGATCCAGTCGTAGATCTCCCGGTTGTTCTCGAATTCCAGGGTGCAGATGGAGTGGGTGATATTCTCCAGGGCATCAGACAGGCAGTGAACGAAATCGTACATGGGGTAGATGCACCACTGGTCGCCGGTGCGGTAGTGGGGCGCATGGCGGATGCGGTACAGAAGCGGGTCCCGCATGATCATGTTCGGGGCCGACATGTCGATCCTGGCGCGCAGGACGTGCTCGCCGTCAGCGAACTCCCCCTCCCGCATGCGCCCGAAGAGGTCGAGGTTCTCCTCGATGGCGCGATTCCGGTAGGGGCTGTCCTTTCCCGGTTCGGTAAAGGTGCCGCGGTACCGGCGGATCTCCTCCTCGGACAGGCTGCACACGTAGGCCTTGCCCGCCTCGATCAGGGCGACGGCGAAGCCGTACAGTCTCTCGAAGTAGTCCGAGGCGTAGTAGAGGTGCTCTCCCCAGTCGAAACCCAGCCAACGCACGTCGTGGATGATCGCCTCGACGTACTCCATGTCCTCGGTCTCCGGGTTGCTGTCGTCGAACCGCAGGTGGCAGCGGCCGCCGGGTGTTTCCCCCGCCAGGCCGAAGTTGAGGCAGATGCTCTTCGCATGGCCCACGTGGAGGTACCCGTTGGGCTCGGGGGGGAACCGGGTGACCACGGCCCTGTGCTTGCCGGACGCCAGGTCGTCGGCGACGATCTGGCGGATGAAATCCAGGCCGGCTGTTTTCGGTTCGTCGCTGTTCATGGTGAATCCTCCCGCATCAATAATTACAATAGCATCTTTGCGGGGGCAATAGAAAACACGGAGGGGAGAATAGAGAATAGAGAATGGAAAATAGAGATTAGAAAATAGAGATTAGAAAATAGAAAATGAAGACGGGACGATGGAGAGCTTGAAACTCGAGGTTTGAAGTTCCCGAAGTGGGGACCGATGATCGAGAGTTACGAAAAAATAATGGGATCCCAGGCTCCAGACCCCGGATTTCAGAAACCGGGGCCTAGATCCCAGACGCCAGATACCTGACACGTAATTTTCACTAGGACGCGATGGGCGCCTTCTTCTGGTTCCTCGACTTGATCGCCTGGTAGATGGACGGCCAGTTCTCCCTGAGGCTCTCGTGACTGAAGAACATCGAAGCGCAGCTCTTGCAGAAAAACCAGTCCTGATCACCGAATTTCGTTCGGGGGATCTCCATTTCACACGAGGGGCACTGGATCACCATATCCATAACTGACGCTGACCTCCTTCCGTCCGGTTTGGGGTTTTTCAACACGGATCTTACCAGCAAGAACCTTGCCCAATTTGAAAGCCATTGTTTTTAAAATATTTTTTCCGTTTTAGAGGATAATCCAGTCCCTTTAAAAGAAAAATTTTTCCCATTCTGTGGTCCGGATTGCCCGCATTGGGCAATAATTTACCTAATTGGGGCCGATTCTCTAAGGGATTCCGCGCCCCTGGCCGGTAAGTGAGCACAAAAAAGCCGGGGAACAGGTCCCCGGCGGCCAATCTCCAATCTCTACTCTCTACTCTCTATTCTCCATTCTCTATTTTCCATTCTCCATTCTCTATTTTCCATTCCCTAATCCCACACCTTCGGATCGGTCCTGGGGTAGACCGGCACCTTGCCCCGTCCGTCCGGGACATGGGTGATGAGACGGGGCACCGCCATACCTGACGTATACCCCTGAAGCTGTTCGATAATGGCAAGCCCCTTGTCCACCGAGGTACAGAAATGCATGATCCCCCGCACCCTCTTGCACAGGAACAGGTAGTAGGGAACGACCTTGATCCGGAGGAGTTCCTGCATCAGTTTTTTCATCACACCCGGGTCGTCGTTGACACCTCTGAGGAGCACCGTCTGGTCCCTGACGATAACGCCCGAACGGGTGAGCATGTCCACCGCTTTGCGGGCCTCCCGGGTCACCTCCTTCGGATGGTTGAACTGGGTGTTGAGATAGACGGGATCATGGTTCTCGAGCACGCTGCACA
Source organism: bacterium (assembly GCA_041559575.1). Taxonomy (GTDB): domain Bacteria; phylum BMS3Abin14; class BMS3Abin14; order BMS3Abin14; family BMS3Abin14. The sequence continues at coordinate 11,732 of JBFFDD010000042.1, read as the reverse complement.
GTTCGGGGGTGATCCGCTGCGGGAGCACGCACGGCATCCTCGACCCGATCCTCTTGATCTCCACGTGGTCGATGGCATCCAGCTCGGTCAGGATCCAGTCCAGCTGGCGGTCAGAGAGGGCCAGGGCGTCTCCGCCGGTAAGCAGGACGTCCCGGATCTCCTCGTGCTCCCGGATATAATCCAGGGCCCCCTTTATCGAATCCATGGAATGGAACACATCCCGGCTGTCGATGTCCTTTTTCCGCTGACAGTGCCGGCAGAACACCGAACACATGTTGGTGAGCTTGATGATAAGCCGGTCGTGGTACAGCCTCGTGATCAGGGGGGCGGGGTTGTTCTCCGTAAAGACCAGAGGCTCCTTCTTCCCCACCGTGTCGAACCTCTCCCGGATCGTTGGCAGGGCCTGCATCCGGATGGGGCAGCCGGGATCGTCCCGGTCCATCAGGCTGGCGTAGTAGGGAGATACGGACCAGCGGTAGTGCCGCCCCACCTTTTCGATCTCGAGATACTCGTCCCGTGAAAGGTTGACGATCCCTTTGAGGGTGTCCAGGTCGGTGATCAGGTTGCTCAGTTGCCACCTGTGGTCACGCCACTGCTCCTCCGTCCCGTTGAGGACATCCAGAATACGTCCCTTTGCCAGTTCGTGTTCTTCTCCGAGTTTGAGCCCGGAGGGGATCTCCTCGCTGATCTCCCTGAATCCGGCGTCGCAGAGCTCAATCTCCCTCGAAGCGTCATCGGTTCGCGAAGGTTCCGGGAAAGGAGATCCGGACTGAGTCATCTCATGGGTTTCCCATTTCATTTCAGAACCTCCTTTCCGGTCATGAACAGACGATCAGGGCCTGCCCGGATAAAGCAGAGCCTCATTGTGTTGGCTCCACCTCAGGGTTTCCTCGAACATCCTGTGGTGAATCCTCTCCCGCTGGTCGTAAGGACCCTCTCGATCTTCGTTTTCGACCCTCGGTGAGGGCATGACTGGGGAGCAGCCAGAAACTACTAGAACCAACAGAATGGTCGCTATTATGATAGCACACGGGACCCGATTTCGCGAAAGGGAAAAATTAATGGATGGAGATTGGAAATTGGCGGTTAGAGAGTTGAAAATAGAAACATTAGTCACTGCCCGGTCGAAACAGCTTGCCTGGCCGGTATCACCGGAAAGGTCAGGTGGAAGTCCTCGAACCTGCCATCCCTGTCAACCTTTACGGCCAGTTCACTTCCCTGATCCGGAGGGCGGGAGACGAAATATTTCATCAGTTCGTCCCTGCTGTTCCATTCCAGACCACCCACCTCCACGATCCTGTCACCTTTCCTTACGCCCGCGAGGTGGGCCGGGGACCCCTCCACCGGACCTGCGAGAACCCTGAGGTCCTCCGACAGGGGGTAAAATCCCGGGGCAACTCCGCCGAAGGCATACTGCAATTTGAAATGAACTGGATAAAAACAGGCCGTCAGCAGTTCCCGCCATTCCGGTTCCGTGACCTCATCGTATCCGGAAAAACCGTATGGCCTTGGATCCTCAAGATGCTTACCAAAGCGGCTTTGTGCTGAAAAGAGGACCTTCCCGGAATCAAGATCAACGATTTTCACCAGGATCTCTGCGTCGGCCGATCCACCGTGTCTGTATTTTTCATGCGGAGTTACCCATCCATGAAACAGAAGGATGTGGCTGGCATCAACCAATCTGGACAAAGCTGCCAGTTCTTCCTCACCCGGACCTTTCAAAAGGTTAAGATCTCTTCCGGGGAGGAACTTCTCCAGGTCGAGGGTTCTCAATACAGGAACCTCTGTGTTTTCCATGAAAAAATAAAACAGTTCGGATTGAATCTGGGATTGGTATTTTCCCTTACCCAGAATGATCAGTTCGGAGATCTCATCGTCAATCCGGTAATCAGGATATCTCGCGCGCAGGGTGTCGTAGGCAGGCGGAGGCGGGGTTTCCCGTAAATTGTATCGCTGGGTCGCGCACGAGGTAATCAGGAGAAGATTTACAATGACAAGGGGTAAGCTCAGTCTCATGGGCCTGACCTCTTGGTACTACAGAAGGGTCTGAACCACAGAGATCACAGAGTTCTCAGAGAACACTGGAAATGGTGTAAAGGAGAGAGAGGCTAACTTGGAATTGACCCTAAACTCGCGAAACCAGATCCTTGACCCTTGATTTTCCCCCTGTGTTCTCCGTGTCCTCTGCGGTAATGAAACGGATCCAGTATTCCTGATTCCTGGCCCTGGATTCAGGACCCTGGAGCCTTTTCCCTCCGCGATCTGTTGAGTTAATACCTTTACGAATTACGCGTCACGAATCACGAATTACGGGAGGCTGGACTCATGCTTTAAGGTTCGCCAGCACCAGCGCGGTCAGGGCGATCCGGTCGTAGAGCGATTCCTCGACGATGTATTCGTCCGGGGAGTGATCCAGATCGCCGACAGGACCCAAACCGTCCACGGTGGCCACGCCCTCGGCAATAAGGAAATTGGCGTCAGAGGTCCCTCCCCTCTTCTCCTTGCCCACCTTCTGACCCAATTGTCTGGCCGCCCTGGCCACCCGGGCATAGAGCCTGTCGGTCCCGTCCACCGGACAGCCGGCCGGCCGCCGGTGATGACAGATCAGCTTGGCGCCGCACTCCGGACACCGGACATCCCGTACGATCCCCTGGATCCTCTCCATGATCCGCTCTTCCATCTCGTCGTCCCAGAACCGGAACTCGAAGGACGCCCGGGCCCGGTCGGGGACGACGTTGCTGGCAGTGCCACCCGAGATCTTGCCCACGTTGATGGTCACCCCGGAATCGTCGTCGTTCATAGCCTCCAGGGCGAGGATCATCCTCGACAGCTCCACTATGGCGCTTGCTTTGCCTCCCGTTTTCACCCCGGCGTGCCTGGCTTTGCCGGTTACGGTGAGCCGGAAACGCCGGATACCACGGCGGTAGTAGACCACCTGTCCATCCAGTCCACCGCACTCGAAGACCAGACCGAAAGAGGCGTCCTGGCCCAGCTCCCTGACCAGCCGGGCGGAATGGGGCGACCCTATCTCCTCGTCGCCGTTGACGAGGACCCTTACGGGAAGCCCGGCCAGCATACCCATTTCATCGAGTATCCGAAGGGCAAAGACCATGACGGCGATGCCCCCTTTCATGTCCGCCGTACCGGGGCCGCAGATCAGTCCGTCGCGCTCCTCGTAACCCCCGGGGGACGAATTGGGGGGAAGCACCGTGTCCACGTGCCCGACCATGACCACCGCTTCTCCCTCGGCCCCCCGGTTCTCGAGGATATGGTGGCGGACACCGTTTCGATCCGTCTGAACGCGGCGCCCCAGCCCGGCAGGCATGGCCTGGGAGACCATCTCTCCCGCCCGGTTCACGCCCTCGTAATTGCGGGAGTAGCTGTTGATCTCCACCAGCTCCCGGAGAAAAGGCAGGACCTCCTGACGGAGGTCCTGCACTCGATCCCGGATTCGGTCGGCGAGACCGCTCAAACCGGCTCTTCCTCATCGTACCCGAAGGGCGCCACACGCTCGTCCTGGTAGTGGAGAACGTGGCCGCCCCAGGTGCGGATGAGGGCCTCGCCGTTCATGTCGGGGTTGAGGTAGTAATGGGGATAGATGGGGGTTTTACCCCGTCCATCGGGGGCGGTGATGATGAAGGTGGGGACGGCCATCCCCGAGGTGTATCCCCTCAGATGCTCTATGATATTCATGCCATCGGCGATGGGGGCCCGGAAGTGGCGTATACCCTCGACCTTCTTGCAGTTGAAGATATAGTAGGGCGCCACCTTGATGCGCAGAAGCTCCTGCATGAGTTTCTTCATCACATGGGGATCGTTGTTGATGCCGCGGAGCAGAACCGTCTGATCCCTGACAACGACCCCCGACCGGGTGAGCCGATCGACCGCCTCCCTGGCTTCCGGTGTCACCTCCTTGGGGTGATTGAACTGGGTGTTCAGATAGACCGGGTCGTGTTTTTCCAGCATGCTGCACAGCTCCGGGGTGACCCTCTGGGGAAGCACGCAGGGCATTCGGGATCCCAGACGCTTGATCTCGACGTGGGGGATCTTGTCCAGCCTGGTCAATATGTAATCCAGCTGTTTGTCGGACAGGGCAAGGGCGTCCCCCCCGGTCAGGAGGACATCCCGGATCTCCTCGTTGTCCCGGACGTACTGGATCGCCTCGTCGATCATCTTCTTCGGATAGGTCACGTCCTTGAAATCGATATCCTTTCGCCTCAGGCAGTGCCGGCAGAAGGTGGAACAGAAGTTGGTGATGTTGATGATGACCCGGTCCGGATAGAGACGGGAGATCAGTGAGGCCGGGCTGTTGTACTTGATGATCATCGGGTCCCGGACCTCGGAAGCGTCCTGGACCTCGCTGATGGAGGGGACGGCCTGCTTCCTGATCGGACAGCGACTGTCCTCAGGGTCCATCAGACTGGCATAGAAGGGCGAGATACCCCACCGGTACTGTTCGCCCGATCTGATGATATTCTCGCGCTCCTTATCTGAGAGGTTAATAATTTCACCCAGGAGGCCGATCTCCGAGATGCGGTTCTTCAACTGCCACTTGTAGCTGTCCCAATCCTCAGGGGTTCCACCGAGAACCGACAATATCCTCTTTTTCGCCTTAAGATAATCCTTGTGGAGCTTGTAACCGGTGGAGATGCTGTCCTTGACGGCGAAGTAATCCTCGTCCAGTGCCTTGACCTCCGCTGAACGGGCCAGGGCGATGGATCGATCCTTTTTCGAGACCTCCACCTGTTTGAACTGCTTCTTCCGGTTACCACGCTGGCTGGGTTCATCGACCTTCTTCGCTGTGCCCACGTTCTTTCCTCCCGTGTTTTCATTTTCAGGATGGGTCAACCGTCTGACGCCAGCCCCAGCGGCTGGAGACAGGCGTGTACCTAGTCAATCTCCCTCGCGGTATTCCGCAGGGTATCAATCCCCATTTTCAGTAGCGGTTCTATTCCATTCCTGTCCGCCGACACCGCGATCACCCGGCCGAGGAATCCATCAGGTGCCTGGCAAACGGTCTTACCGACGTGATCGAGGATGGTGTAGCCCCCCCCTTCATCACCTCCAGCCGCCCGCCGGAACAGCTCCGGTTCGGAGGCCATCGGCCCCAGGTCCGACGTGACCACCAGGTCCCTTTCCGCCTTGTAATTGTAGGTACCCCAACAGATGCTGCCCGACCCGGAATCCATCTCCTCCAGAAGCCGCGGAAATCGGCCATTGATCACTGCCTCGAATTCCAGTTCCGGAAAGGACGGATGCCCGGGAAGCCGGTGTTTCATTGTCAGAGCGGTCTCCAGAGTGGTCCCCTGCTTTCGGGCGTTGACCTCGATGAAATAGACCTGTCCCCGAGGGTCGACGATGTAGTCGCACCCAAAGGCCCCCCGGTATCCCAACTCCCCGAGGTGCCTGCCCACCAGCCGGGTCATCTCCTTGAGTTCCATCACCGTTCCATCCGGCAGAACGGTGGGAAAGGTCGACCCCTTGAACCGCGTGCCCTCGATCTTCTGATCGGCCACCGAGGCGATATAGACGTCGTTCTCGTTGGCGACGATCCCCAGGACCGTGGGGTCGTGGTCATGCTCCAGGTACCGGGTGACCAGGTAACCGCAATCCGGGTCGGAAAACCGGGTTTCGATCTCCCTGACACTGGTCAGGATCATGGAGTTCGAGCCGGCCGCGCTGTATTCCTGGCTGAAGAAAACACTGTGTCCACTGACGATCATCTCCCGGGCGCTCCAGGCTGCCTCATGAAGGGAGAAGCAGCACCCGCCGGAAGGGACGGGGATTCCGAGACGGCAGGCCATCTCATACTGGTTCAGCTTGCTGTTGAGGGATCTGGCCAGTTCCGGGTCGGGCCCGACGAGCCTGACCCGGTCACCATCCACAATGCTGAGTTCGGGTCTGGATTCGAAGACGTTGACGTAAACGTGTCCCTGTCGTTCAACGAGCCTGTCCACCAGGTCTGTCACAAACCGGCACCGGCTGACCTCGGAGGCGAACAGGCCGGTGGATAGCCGGATATTGTGGTCCACGCCGGTCCTGCTCCGGGCCTCAGCCGCAGGTGGATTGACCACAATGGTGTTGGGGCGAGGAAGCTGCGACAGGACATCGGGGACGATCGAGATGTAGTCCACGGGCCTGCCGTAGATCCGCTGCAGGGATTCGACCAGAAAATCGTTCAGGCCGAGGGCCTTGACTTCGCCGATATAGAGGAAATAGAACGTGTCTTGATCAAGCCCGAGATTGTGTCTGTACGGTTCCTCCACGGCAGGAACTCCGGGGCCAACAACCTCCGGCCTTTGTGCTCCGTCATGGTTGGATCTGCCTAGGGCCATCTTAAAAAGCCGCCTTTCGCAGCCTCTCCTCTACAAGTGGGTATATAAAATAGCTATTCCGGCCCTTAACCCGGCCGAACTGTCTCCAGGTCCCTGCTTCAGGGAACCGTAACCGGGGGAACCAGCAGGATGGGGACCTTCGCCCTTTTGATCACCTTCCGGGCAACGCTGCCCATAAAGGTATGCTGGGTCAGTCCCTTGGTGTGGGTTCCCAGGACAATCAGGTCGGCCTTTAACTGGCCGGCCATGTTCAGGATCTCCAGCTCGGGATCCCCTTCGTACACATGAACCTCAGCGATCCTGTCCACCGTCTCGTCGAGGTGCTCGTCGAGGATCCTGCGCTTCAGGTCTTCGATCTCTGTCCGGATGGCCTCCACGGTCTCCTTTTTGTGTTCTTCAGCCAGGGCCCTGAACTTGTCCTCCCCCATGAAGGACACGATGGGGATGGCCATGGCGGGATCGAAGCTGGGGATAATGTGGAGGACATGGATCTGGGCGTCGTTGACCCCGGCCTCGTGCAGAGCCCTGAGCATCACCCACTCCGAACTGGGTGACATGGCTATGGCGCAGAGAATCGTCTTTACGTCAAGGGACATCTTTACACCTCATCTTCCCGTAATCTCTTCCAAGTAAGCATCCTCTTTTTCTGCTCGACACCCACAACGAAACAGCGTCAGGCGCCTGCCGGAACCTTCTCGGCCTTTGGCTTCCGGCGCAGCTGATTTAAGGACAGAAGGACGAAAATCCCGATCCCGATAAGGTACATGAAATTTTTGTTCCCGATCCCGAGCCACATCGCCGAGTAGCCCGGCTGCATCATCACGAAGGTGATCACCAGAAAGACGGGAATCTCGTACCATCTATTCTTGGCCATGTAAAATCCCTGCGTTGCCGCGGCGAAGGCGAAGTTCCCCAGGCACGCCATGGCGAAGATTAACAGGGCCGTCCCCCAGCTGTTTATCCCGTGGAGGATCAGGTCGTGGTTGAACAGGAACATGAAAGCGATCATGGCTGTCCGGATATCGTACATGAACCCCTGGATGCCTGTGGCTATCGGGGGGGATTTGGCGATTGCGGCAGCCGCGTAGGCCGCCAGGCCCACCGGCGGCGTGTCGTCGGCCAGGATGCCGAAGTAGAAGCAGAACAGATGCGCCGCCATGAGGGGGACGATGAACCCGTTAAGCGCTCCCACCTCGACAATAATGGGAGCCGTCAGGGCTGCCATGACGATATAGGTCGCCGTGGTCGGGAGACCCATTCCCAACAGGAGGCTGGCCATGGCGGTGATGAACGTCAGGGCAAAGATGTTCCCCCCGGACAGGAACTCGACAATTTCGGTAATAATGCCACCGATGCCCATGGTCACCACGCCGACTATGATACCCGCCGCCGCTGTTGCTATGGCTACGGTTACCATGTTCCGCCCCCCTGCGGCCATTGATTTGACGATGGTTCCCAGGCTTTCCTTGAAACCGGGGCCGATCGGCTCCTTGTTCCAGTACCGTTTCACCGGCTCCTGGACCAGCATGATAAAGAACAGGACGACAATGGCCCTGAAAGCGGCCAGCTCAGGAGAATGCCTGGGGACCACCAGCTCGTAAACCAGGACCCCAATGGGGATCAGATAGTGAACGCCGCCCTTGAGGACCTTAAAGAAGTTGGGTGTTTCCTCCCTGGTCAGACCGCGAAGGCCGGCCTTGGATGCCTCCACGTGGGCGATGAAAAGCAGGGTGGCGTAGGACACGAATGCCGGGATCGCCGCAGCCTTGATCACATCCAGGTAGGGAACACTGAGATATTCCGCGATGATGAACGCCGCCGCCCCCATAATCGGGGGAGCGAGCTGGCCGTCGGTGCTGGCTGCCACCTCGATGGCAGCCGCCTTGGTCGGCGGATACCCGATCTTCTTCATCAGAGGAATGGTGAATGTGCCTGTGGTCACGATATTGGCGATGGATGACCCGGATATCAGGCCGGTCAACCCCGAACCGACGATGGCCGCCTTGGCCGGCCCCCCCTTGAAACGGCCCAGAAGGCTCAGAGCCAGTTCGATGAAGAACTTACCTCCCCCCGCCCTCTCCAGCATGGTTCCGAAGAGCACGAAGAGGAACACAATGGTCGCCGATACGTCCAGGGGGATGCCGTAGATCCCCTCGGTCTGCATGGATATCTTGCCCACGTATTTGGCCAGGGAAGCGCTTTTAAAGGCCATGAAATCGGGCATCTTCTCGGCGAAAAACACGTAAAGGGAGAAGGCGCCGGCAATGAGTGGCAGTGCAGGCCCGATGACCCGGCGGGCGGCTTCGAGGAGAACCAATACCAGGCCTCCCCCAATGACGATGTCCCGCATATTAGGCGCACCCATACGCCCGGCGATCCCCTCGTAGTCGATGAAGATATACACGGCCGCAAAACATCCGATCACGGCCATGACATAGTCGAAAATAGGGATATGGGTCCTCGCGGAGAGGAACGACAGGATGCCCTTTCTCGGTTTTTTCAGCACCGGATAGCTCAAAAAAGCGATGAGCATGGCGAACCCGAGGTGGACTGCACGGATGATCACCGTGTCCAGGAGCCACCAGCTGGCGATGGACAGCTGGAAGACGCACCAGATGACAGCTATGGTGGGGATCACGTATTGGGAGGGTCCCGTAAGGTGCCTGTAACCGGCTTCCTCCTCTTCGGCAATCCGTTTGGCCTCATCGATCCCCGAATCGCCGATCCGGTCCTCTTCGGCCGTTGACGGTTCCTTCAGGCTCAGGCCCTCCGTGTTGTCCTGCCGCTCATCCATCGACATCCTTCCTTTCCCCTGTTAACGTTCGTCTAAGGCTCCGTGGCAATTTACGATCATCTGTTCCTCAGCGGAGCATTGCGGCTGCGGGGATCACCCCCGCAGCCGCAATGGGTCGTTACATAAGTCCGGCCTCCTTGTAGTACTTCTCGGCACCGGGGTGTAACGGGGCGCTCAGGCCCTCAAGCATGTTCTCCTTTGTCAGAACGGCGTATGCCGGGTGCAGCTTCTTGAAGTCGTCGAAGTTCTCGAAGATCTCCTTGACCACGTTGTAAACAACCGTCTCACTGACCTTTGCCGAGGTCACGAAAGTGGCCTTGACGCCGAAACTCGGAACGTCCTCCTTGTTCGCGGCGCCCGGGTAGTTGCCGACCACCGGGACCACGCTGGGGGCGTAATAGGGGTACTTCTCATAGAATCCATCTGACAGCTTGATGGGGATGAACTTGACCTTCCTCGTCCCGCTCGTGGCCTCCTTGAAGGTCCCCGAGGGGTGGCCGACGGTATAGAAGAAGCCGTCGATGCGGCCGTCCTGGAGCAAACCGGGGGCCTCAGCCGCTTTCAGGCTCTCGGCCTGGAGATCCTTGTCAAAATCGAAACCGAGATCGGTCAGGGCATCGATGGAGTTCTGTCTCTGGCCGGAACCGGGGTTGCCGATGTTGATCCTTTTACCGCGGAGGTCCTGCGCCGTGTTGATCCCGGAGTCCACCGCAACGCACAGGGTGATGCTCTCCGGATGGATGGAGAACAGGGCCCGGAGGTCCTTCTGGGGCTTACCGTCCCATTCCGAGTTGGGCGACCCGTTATAGGCCTGATACTGGCGGTCGGACTGCACGACACCGAACTCCAGGTCACCGGCCATGATGGCGTTGACGTTGAAGACCGATCCGCCGGTGGACTCCACCGTCATGCGAATGCCGTATTCATCCCTCTTGGCGTTGACGATCCTGGCGATGGCTCCGCCCGTGGGATAGTAAACACCGGTTACACCACCCGTACCGATGGTGAAGAAACCTCCAGTGGGCGCTTCTGCCTTCTTCGGCGGCGCGGCTCCCTGGTCGCAACCGAAGGAAAACAGGGCGACCGCTGCCACGAGAACAAAAACAATGCCAATCTTTCTCATAATAATCCTCCTTTATTTAACAATCCGAATTAGAACCCTCAGAACGAAACAGCCTCCCACCTCCTTCCCGCTATGACAGATCTCATTACCGATCACTTCATGACATCCGTTTGCCTCATTTGTCCCAATAAACACCCCTCTTGGCCCAGTCCTCCTCCATCTCCCTCAGACTCTGGACCGTGTCTTCCCTGCTCTTGAAAGCGAGGGCCGTGACCACGGCGTTCACCAGACTCAAGGCGGCGGTGAAGGATTCCATGAAGGAATCGATCTCGTAGGGGACAGGCAGCGTCCAGTCCGCCGCCGCAGCCAGAGGAGAGAGTTCACTGTCGGTAATGGCCACCACCCTGGCCCCTTTGCTCGCGGCGAACTGGATGACCTCAACAGTGAACTTAGTATAGCGTGGAAAGGAGAAGCCGACCACCACGTCCTGGGGCCCGAGATCCCTTATCTCTTCCCACATCTCCCCTGTGCCGGGAGTGAGTTGAACAACGTCCTTCCTCATAAAACGAAGGGCGCTGGTGAGAAAGGAGGCCAGACAGTTGGTCGATCTGAGACCGATGACGTGGACCCTGGCCGCGTCGTCCAGGGCATCGATGACCTCGGAGAAGACGATCATGTCGGTGTCCTCCAGAACCCTCTTCAGGTTTCCGGAATCCTGGACCAGGACGCTTCGAAAGACGTCCTGAACCGTCTCTACTCCCCTGGCGGTCTCGTCAAGACGGCCTACAGTTGTCATTCTGGCCTGGACGAGTTCTCGTATGCGGAGGCGAAGGTCAGGGTATCCCTCGTATCCCAGGGTCCGGGCCAGCCTGATAATGGAGGTGTCGGAGAGCTGAAGTTGCCGTGCCAGACGGGACGCTGTCAGGAAGACAGCCTCCTCAGGCCGCTTGAGGAGAAAGTCCAGGACCCTCCTCTGGGTGGGGGTAATAGGCGGGTTTTCCGCTCTGCGGATGTCGTCGAGCTTCAACATATTATTGAAGGATCCACCAGTTCCTGCAGAATTTTCTGCAAACTAGCATTTGTTTGAATAATTTTCAACAGGTAATTGAGGGGAAGGGAAAAGAAAATGGAAAATGGAAAATGGAAAATGGAAAATGGAGAATGGAAAGAGAGTCAGACGAAGGAGTAAGACCCTCCGTCGCTCCTTGAGCTATGGCGTGGCAGGCGAAGACGAAGGGCGAGCGGGCGGGGGGCGAGAGGGCGAATGGGCGAGGGGGCGAATGGGCGAGAGGGCGAGGTTACGATCTTCCGACAATGCGAATGCGCCGGTTCTTCGTTGAGTCGGTTAGTCGATAAGTCGTAAATTCGAGCGTACCGACTCTCAGTTCCCAGTTTTCCGGAAAAAAAGGGCGGCCCAAGGGCCGCCCGGTTTGATCTATGTGGAAGTCCGTTACTGCTCCATCATCTCCTTCATCTTTTCGGCCAGGGTCCGGACCTCCGCCTCAAGCTTGTTGGCGAGGTCCTCGAGGGCACGATCCAC
>JBFFDD010000041.1:0-14666 GCA_041559575.1 bacterium | reverse complement strand
TGGAAAATGGACAATGCAGAAGGCCTGCATTTTAAGTCTGTTTGATACCAATGAAGGGTATTGCGACCGACCGCACATTCTGATTTAGCTGGAATCTGGGATGTCGGATTTTGGACGTCAAAGGTGTGGGCCAGTTCCCAATCGCAATCGGCAGGTCAAAGCAGTTACGGGAGGATTCGAGGGATTGGATAACGGCGAGCGTGAGAAAAGCACGAGAATAGAGGAACTCTCGGATAAGGTGCGGGCTCTGACGGAGAGGGTTGCCCGGCTGGAGGATCAGGTTCAGAGGGGTCAGCCGGCCGGCGAGGCGGCAGGCATCCGGCATGAGGTTCGGGAAAAACCCGGGTCGGCCGAGGCTGTTTCCGGGGAGCGGAAAGGGCCTTTGTCCATGGGGGGCATGACCGCCATCTTCTCCCGGATAGCCACCATCAGCCTCATCCTTGTTGTGGCGCTGGTCCTCCGTCTGTTGACGGATAACGGTATGGTCAATCTGAAGGTCGGTTCGCTGCTGGGGATCGGTTATGCGTCCCTCCTCGAGGCCACCGGCTGGATCATGTATCGAAAGTCCCATCCCTTCGCCTCCATCTTCAGTGTCAGCGGCGCCCTTCTCCTGTTCAGCGTCGTCATTGAGACCCAGGCCCGGTTCGGGTCCATTTCGTCCCTGCCCGCCTACGGCGTCCTGATCGTGGCCGCTGGGGGGCTGGCCGTTATCAGCCAGCTTCAGAAGGTGGCGATCCCGGTGTGCGTGGGGACCGTGGGGCTTATTTTTGCCGGAATCCCCATCGATTTTCCCTCTCCCTCCTTCGTCTATCTCGCCGTCCTTCTGCTGGCGGCCAATGCCATGGCATTCTCTGCTTCCAATATTCCCAAATGCTGGTGGCTGCGGCAGGTGGCTGTCGGGTCGACGCTCCTGGTCTATCTGGCGTGGGCCTTCAAACTCTCTGTGGCCCTTCGATCCGGTGAACAGGTCCCCGGGCACCTCTTCCTCCAGTGGTTTCTGCCGTTTATCACCATCATGGCCATCCTCTATATTTCCATGAGTTACAGGAGGATTTCCAGAAATGAGGGCGTTGAGGTCGGTTTCTTCGATTCCCTCCTCCCCGCCATCGCAGCGATCTGGGCCTACGCCCTGTCATTCCTTGTCTTCCATTCCGCCTCCTGGAACCTCCGGGTCCTGGGGGTGGGCGGGATCATCGCTGCGACAGGTCTTCTCGGCCTGGCTTTCCTCATCGTCCGCATCCGGGAGGAAGGCAGTACCGGAGCAAATGTGTTCGCCTTTCCGGCGGCTTTTCTCCTGGCCCTGTCCTTCAGGGATGTTTCCGGTGAATCGATCATCGCCCTGGCAATTCTTTCGTGGGCCGGGCTCAATCTCGGGTTTCTCTCCCGCCGGTGGAAGAGTTCAGGGGTACGGGTAACCTCCTATTTCCTTCAGGTCACGGTCATGGGTGCTTCCTTGCTGCTGCTAGCGTCATCACCCTCCGGAGAAATATCAGCCGTGACCATTGGCTCCTGTGCGGCGGTGGCGGTCATCGCATTCACCCACTACCGCTTGTCCAGGAAGTTCGGGCCCCCGACGGAGTCCTGGTATTTTCGGAGACTGGACACCCAAGATCGCAGTGCCGCATCGCTTTTCCTGGTTTCGTTGGCGGGATCCTTTCTCATGTTCAGGGCCCTGGCACACGTTGTGATCGCCGGGATGCTGAACGGGTCACAGGATGCCTTCCGGTCCGCCCAGTCGATGATCATCAACTTTGGGGCCATCGGTCTTTTTCTGGTAGCTTCGAGACAAAAAAACGTCGAGGTGAAGATGGTGGCCGTCCTGGTGACGGTGATCGGGGGGTTTAAGGTCTTTTTCCTGGATTTTCTCGGGATCCGCGGCTTGCCGCTGGTCATGAGCGTCCTCTCCTTCGGCCTGGCCGCCGCCCTGGCGGCGGTCGTTCTGAGCAGATGGCAAAAAACCTCCCCGGAGCAGGGTTAATGCTTTTCGCAGTTTCCAGTTTATAGTTTTCAGTTTCCAGTTGGGTTAGATCACCTGCAACGGAAATAAATGAGATGTTGTTATTCTCTTTCTCGGCTCTGTTAACTGGAAACCACAAACTGTGAACTGGAAACTTTCTTTCCCCCTTTTTCCCCCTTTACAAGTTCGGCGCTCAAGGTTATAAGTACTCCCTGCGCGTTCATGTGAATAACAGTTGGATGCGCTTTCAAAAATTAGCTTAAATCCCAAAGATACCAGGAGCTTAGTGCCAATGGTCTTGTGCTTTTAACAGGTTAAGGCATATGTCCGGCACCGGCTTCTTTACAATAGGTAGCGATTTGCTAAAATCGGACCAGCATTAGATTGTCACTGTTTATACCGGTGGGATATTCTCAGAAGATCCGGCAACCGGTTTCCGTTATGCGGAGGATTGAAATGAGAAAGATACCCCTATTGGCGGTCTTCCTGTTAATCGCGTTCGTGGGACTATCCGTTCCCCTTTTTGGCGCTGATTATGGGGAGGAGGGCCACGCTGACGAAAGCCCCGAGGTGACAGAGGCAAAGGAGCACCCGGTCCCCGAGTTCTTCGTGCCGCCGCCACCCTTTTCCGAAGATATTTTCCCGTGTTCCGACTGTCACGACGACCAGGAGGTCAATTACGAGAGACGGGAGATGGAGGAGTTCCACGAGGAGATCAGGATCATCAATCACAATGAGGAGGAAAGGTGGTGCCTGGACTGTCACAATCCTGAGGACCGCGATGTCCTGAGGCTGGCCAGTGGCCGACTGGTGAGTTTCGAGGAGTCCTACTACCTCTGCGGTCAGTGCCACGGGACCATCTTCAGGGACTGGAAAGCCGGTGTCCACGGCAGGCGGACGGGGGAGTGGAACGGTCAGAAGACCTACCGACTCTGTGTTCACTGTCACAATCCGCACCAGCCGAGATTTAAACCGATCGCCCCCAAACCCCCACCCGTCAAACCGAAGAATATCAAATAGAGGCCCAACGTTATGAAAGAACCCAAGATCAAGCACGTGCGTGATTCCAAGGTCAGCAGGCGTACTCTGCTTAAAGGCGCGGCCCTCGGCGCTTTGGCGGCCGCCCTTCCCGCCCAGGATGCAGGGGCTTCCGTTTGGGAGGCTTTTTTCCAGAAACATTTCAGGGAGATGAACGACCAGGAGATCAAACGGGTGCTCGAACGCCTGGAGAGGGAGTATGAGAAGGAGTACGAGGTTGACATCAAGGTCAAGGCCTCAAAACCGTTGCCCGGCGTCCTCTTCGGATACGGTCTGGACATCTCGCGATGCATCGGTTGTCGTCGATGTGTTTATGGCTGCGTCGATGAAAACAACCAGTCCAGGGACCCGCAGGTCCACTGGATATCGGTCCTCCGGTTCAGAAAAGGGGACAAATGGGTCAACGACCTGGAGAGCGCCGACAAGTACTACAACCCGCAGAGGGTCCCCGAGCCGGGCTACTTCTACATGCCTGTCCAGTGCCAGCAGTGCGAGAATCCCCCGTGCGTCAAGGCGTGTCCCACTCAGGCCACCTGGAAGGATGATGACGGCATCACGGTGATCGACTACCACTGGTGCATAGGATGCCGGTACTGTATGGCCGCATGTCCCTACGGAGCGCGTCGTTTCAACTGGAAAAAACCCGGCATCCCGAAAGAGGAGATCAACCCCGACACCCACTACCTGGGCAACCGGCCCCGCGAGGTCGGTGTCGTTGAGAAATGCCACTTCTGCACCCACAGGACGCGGGAGAAGCCGGGCCGCTATCCGGCCTGCGTCGAGGTCTGCCCAGTTGGGGCCAGGAAGTTCGGCAACCTGCTCGATCCCGACAGCGAGATCAGATACTGTATTCAGAACAAGCGGGTGTTCAGGCTCAAAGAGGATGTCAATACAAACCCGAAGTTTTATTACTTCTTCGCAACCTAAGCGAGGCCGCTCATGGTGAATCTAGTCCGGCACTTCTTTATCGCGCTGAAAGAGATCTTCTCCGGAAACCGTAATTACTACCTCTGGATCGGATTTCTTGGTTTCCTTATGCTCATCGGCTGGGGTACCTACGTCATGCAGCTGAAAAACGGCCTCATCGTCACGGCCATGAGGGATCAGGTGTCGTGGGGTTTCTACCTGTCCAACTTCACCTTCCTTGTCGGTGTGGCGGCGGCGGCCGTCCTGCTGGTTATTCCGGCCTACATCTACGATTTCAAACCCATCAAGGAGATCGTTCTCTTTGGGGAGATGCTGGCGATCACCGCCATCTCCATGTGCATCATGTTCATTATGGTCGATGTCGGAAGGCCAGAACGGGTCTGGCACCTTCTGCCGTTTCTGGGAACCATGAATTTTCCCGCCTCTATGCTGGCGTGGGATGTGCTGGTTCTGAACGGTTATCTGGCCATTAACGTCACGGTAGTATTCTATGTACTGTACAGGATCGCCCATAACAAGGAGTACAGCATGGCCGTTGTCCGGCCGTTGGTCATTCTGTCCATTCCCTGGGCCGTCAGCATTCACACCGTGACCGCTTTTCTCTACAACGGTCTGCCGGCCAGGCCGTTCTGGAACGCCTCTATCCTGGCACCCCGGTTCCTGGCCTCGGCCTTCTGCTCAGGCCCGGCTCTTATGCTGATCCTGTTCCAGATCATCCGCAAAGTATGGCCGGTGGACATCGAGAACCGGGCTATCCACAAGATCGCCGAACTCATCGCCTACGCCATGGGATTTAACCTCTTCCTGTTCGGGGCGGAGGTTTTCAAGGAGTTCTACTCGGGAACCATTCACATGGCGCCGCTCCAATACATGTATTTCGGCCTCCATGGACACAGCAACCTGGTGCCCTACCTGTGGACTGCGCTTATCTTCAACCTGATAGCTTTCTTCCTTTTTCTGTCACCGCGGGCGAGGGAAAACCCCGTCACCCTCAACATGGCCTGCGTTCTGGTTATCATCGGGGTTTACATCGAGAAGGGGATGGGTCTGGTCATCCCGGGTTTCATCCCCGGGACTTTGGGAGAGGTCTACGAGTACTCACCCACCAACCCCGAGATCCTGATCACCATAGGCGTCTGGGCCACAGGGGCCCTCCTGTACACCCTGATGCTGAAAATGGCCGTGCCTGTGTACACGGGGCAGCTGAGGTTTACCGAGGAGGGGGTCAGGAGGAGAGGTCCCGCTCCACAGGCAGCCATGCCGGAATCAACCGCGGCCACCGACTGAAGGTCCGCTGAAAATTTTCTGGTTTCAGGGCTCAGGGTTCAGAGCCTGGGGTCCAGGGTCTGGGATAACATCACAAGTAAGGCCGCCTTCTAACCGGGTGCGGCCTTTTTTTCGTTTCCCGGTTCCGGATGGATAACAAAGATTCCGTCCCTATGTCCAGATAACCCCTGCCGAGGATCTTCCGTGCTGTTTTAAGAGGCGTATGTTTGTGAACAGTCCTCGAACCGGAACTTGTGGTTATTCCAGAAGAATAATTTCGAATCTGACTGCAAGCTATTGGAAATAATAAACAAAAATGAATTTGTACTTGTGAATACTACCACTAGAAAGCTTTGTGAAAAAGTGGCTTGACCTTCTTTTTAAACATGGTATAGACAAGAGGTTATTTTTTGACCCTTTTGGGGAGGAGGGAGCCTTTCATCTCTTGAAAAGATTCAACCCGCTCCGAATCATCAATTTTTTTAGATGGATCCTGTCGCAGGAGAGGATGGAGGCCGGTAATGGCGCTGGCCCCAGGGATTCCCGCTTCGGCGGCCAGGGTTTCGTGCGCTGGCTGCTGTCGCCAGAATCTCCGACCGAGGAGCCGGAATCGGGATCACCGGCCGGCCGATTCGGGGCAAGGGGTTTTGTCGGGTGGCTGATGGCTCCGGATCCGCTTCGGGAGGAAGAGGCGGCAGAGGCTCCTGAATCCCGGTTCGTGGAAGGAGGATTCCTCTCCTGGCTGTTCTTGGCAGAGAGACTGGATCAGGAGCCTGGTCAGGAGCAACCCTCGTCGAGATTTGGAACGAGCGGTTTCACAGGATGGTTGGTAAAGCCGGATCGTCTGGAAGAGGAAAGTGTTACAGGCAGCCCGGAAGGACGATTCGGTGGCAGGGGATTCCTCGGCTGGCTGCTGTCCGGTGATCCCCTTGAAGAGGAAAAGGAAGTGGAATCGAAGTCATTGCGCTTCGGCGAAAAAGGTTTTTTAAGGTGGTTCTTCTCCAGAGATAGCCTCATTGACAGGAATGGGTCGGGGGAAGAAGGATCTTGATAGAAAGACAATTCTAATCGGAAGGCGGAGCTATGGAACACACGAAGCATTTATGGCGAGCCATATTGATCTGGGTCATCGTGACGATCGGCTATCTCCTCGGCCGTGGTTTTCTCGTTCCGGCGACTTTCGGACAGTATGGGTATTACCGGGGTTCTAACCTGGAGGAGCAGATGAACATCCGGGTTCCGAAGCACGGAGTGGGGATTGAATCGTGCCGGAGCTGTCATGAGGACATGGTTGAGATCCTGCTGGAGACCCCGCACAGGGTTATTAACTGTGAGACCTGCCACGGTCCCCTGAGAACCCACGTGGAGTACGACAGTATAGAGGCATTCCGGGAGAATCCTGACCAGTTCGAGCGTACCGGGGAGATGGAGATCCATTCGGCTCAGGAACTCTGTATTAAATGCCACGACTACCAGCTTGCCAAGCCGGATGATTACACCACTATCGTGGTAGTCGAGCACCTGGAGGAGATGGATGTGGATCTCGGTCCCAACGTCTGTCTGGAATGCCATGATCCCCATGATCCCCAGATGTAAAATCGGTTTCTGAGTGAGAGTCCTTACGATAAGCGAGGAGTCGGCATGAAAGATATCACGAGAAGGAAATTTCTACGGACGGCACTGGGCGCCTCTCTTCTGGGAACCGCGTCGGCTGTCCTGTCCGTTTTCGTTCCCGGCAAGATCCGGTTCGCCGGGGCATCCACGAAGGTTCAGCCGGAACCGGTCAGGACGGGATACAACCCCTACGACCACTTGTATTCCTACGTCATCAACCTGCACAAGTGTATCGGGTGCGGGTCCTGTGTTCGGGCGTGCAAGATGGAGAACGAGGTCCCGACCGGTTTCTACCGGACATGGGTGGAACGGTACCAGAAGGGTGAGGATGAGCACGCCAGGATCGATTCGCCAGACGGTGGCCTCTACGGTTTTCCGGCCACCACCGCGGGCGTCGAAGGTGTCTCCAAGGCCTATTTCGTGCCCAAGATGTGCAACCACTGTCAGGCTACGCCGTGCGTTCAGGTCTGCCCCTTCGGGGCCTCCTACTACACCCCTGATGGCCTGGTCCTGGTCGACGACAAGAGGTGCATGGGATGCAGTTACTGTGTCCAGGCCTGTCCTTATGCAAGCCGGTTCATCAACCCCCTCACCCATACCGCGGACAAGTGCACCTGGTGCTACCACAGGGTCAGCAGGGGTCTGAAGCCCGCCTGCGCCCACGCCTGCCCCACCGGCACCCGATTGTTCGGTGACATGAAAGACCCGTACGATCCGGTGAGACACATCATCGAAAGTGAGAGGCTCGGTGTCCTCCAGCCCCAGCTGCTCACCAAGCCGAAGTGTTACTATATCGGTTTAGACAAGGAGGTCCGCTGATGTTAGAGACTATTGGATATGTATTCCCCAATGACCTCCACATTCACTGGTCGTTGATGATCGTCCTTTACCCGTACATCACGGGGCTTGTGGCCGGGGCATTCGTGGTTTCGTCCCTCTACCACGTTTTCAATATGGAAGCCCTCAGGCCCATCGCCCGTTTCGCTCTCATGGCGTCCTTCGCTTTCCTTCTGGTGGCCACCTGGCCGCTGCTTCTGCACCTCGGACACCCGTTTCGGGGTTTCAACGTCATGATCACACCCAACTTCACCTCCGCCATGGCGGGGTTCGGGTATTTCTACGGCGGGTATATGATCATCCTGCTGTTCGAGGTCTGGTTGGTGTTCCGCAAGGACATCGTCACCTATGCCAGGCGCACGCGGGGACTCAAGCAGACCATCTACAAGGTGTTGGCCCTCGGTGTCTATGACATCTCGGAGAAGGCCCAGGAGATAGACAAGAAGGTGGTAACATTCCTGGCGGCCATCGGTATCCCGGCAGCGTTCCTCCTTCACGGATACGTCGGTTTTCTGTTCGGCGCCCTGAAGTCCAATCCCTGGTGGTCGACACCCCTGATGCCCATCATCTTCATCTTCTCAGCGGTCGTTTCGGGCATCGCCGCCCTCATCGTCATGTACCAGGTCGCGATGAAACTGAAGGGCTACGTCATCGACCGGGCGTGCATCGACACCATGTGCGGCTGGCTGTGGATGTTTCTGATCATAACGGCCTCCCTCGAGCTTCTTGAGCTGGTGACACTTTCCTACGAGAAGGCCGAGGAGTGGGAGATCATCGGTGAGCTGCTGTTCGGGCCCCTTTCCTTCTCATTCCTGGGTCTGCAGATGATCGTCGGTGTCCTCATCCCGTTTGTCCTCCTGATGATCATCGTCCTCATGAAGAGCAATATGGGTGACAAGGTGGCCAATACCCTGTCCTTTGTCGCGTCGTCTCTCCTGCTCATCCAGGTCTTCTCCATGAGGTGGAACGTGGTTATCGGCGGTCAGATGATCTCCAAGTCCCTGGCCGGTCTCAGAGAGGCCTATCATCCCGGCCTGTTTGAAAAGGAGGGTATCCTGATGGCCATCGGCATCATGATCGTTCCCTTCGTGATCATCGCCGTTACTGAATGGCTCCTCCCCATGTTCAAACACGCCGAGGAACAGACTCGGCAGTTGGCCGCGAAGGCGGAGCCGACCTACAGGGATTCATCCTATTCCGAATAGTTCAAGGATAATGAGATAACAGAAAGATCCCGCCCTCGGGCGGGATCTTTTTTTTCAGAATCCTGACTGCAATCCGCCCGGTGTTCGGGCAAGTATTTTGGGATTTTAGATTTTGGATTTTGGATTATAATGCGCAGATGTCTAATCTCATTGTCTATTCGCCCCGATACCGCACCTTCAGCTACGGTCCCTTTCATCCTCTGCGACCGACCCGCCTCCATCTGACCCATCTTCTCATGGAAAAGTACGGTCTTCTCGTTGGACCCGGTGTTACAGTTGCTGAGCCGCAGCCCGCGGACCTAGAGGACCTGTTAAGGGTTCATTCCCGGGAATATCTGGCCGCCCTTGAGCGGGCGAACGGAGGAGAGAACTTCCCGGGCGCCTTCAACTATGGAATCGGTTTTGGTGACAATCCCGTCTTCGAGGGGCTGTATGACTGGAGTATTTTGGCCTGTGGTGGCACCCTGAAAGCGGTTCGGGCCGTATCGGGTGGCGATGCGAAAACGGCCATGCACACGGGGGGTGGTTTTCACCACGCCCACCGGGCAAGGGCCTCTGGCTTCTGTTATCTCAACGACGCCGCGGTCGCCATCGCCGAGCAGGTGGAAAAGAGGAGGAGGGTTCTTTACCTTGACGTGGACGCCCATCACGGTGATGGTGTCCAGGGGGTCTTCTATACCACCGATCGGGTTCTGACCCTTTCCATTCACGAGACGGGAGAACACCTGTTTCCCGGCACCGGCTATGTCGAGGAAACGGGGGAGGGTGCCGGCGAGGGCTTCAGCGTCAACGTCCCTCTCCATCCGGGTTCCGGGGACACCGTGTTCAGGCAGGCCTTCGAGGAGACATTTCCCTCACTGGTCCGGTCCTTTGATCCCGACCTGCTGGTTATTCAGCTTGGGGTCGACGCCATGACCAGGGATCCTCTGGCGCATCTCGTATACACCACGTCCAGCATCGAACTTCTCCTGACCCGGACCATGGAACTGTTTCACGGCCCCATCGCGGTTCTGGGAGGAGGGGGATACGACATGGACTCCGTGGCCCGGTCCTGGACGCTGGCCTGGAGCATCCTGGCCGGGAGGGAGATCCCGGACGAATTGCCCGATGAATACATCGAGGAGAGGGCCCGGTACGGAGCCACCGGGGAGGGAAGATACCGTCTCCGGGATCCGGCTGCCGACCAGGAGCCCGACCAGACGGACCAGCTGAGGCGCCTGGAGATGGTCCTGAAACAGCTGCGGGAGATGGGGATACTGAAATAAAGTACCAGGTGCTGAGTAACTAAGCTCGAATTTACGACTTATCGACTTACCGATTCAACGAAGAATCGGATCACTCCTTACACTTTATCGCAAGGTCGTATCATCGTTCACTCGTTCCTCTGGCCTTTCGCCTTCTTTCATTTCTACTCTCCATTTTCCAGTTTCCAGTTTGCAGCTTCCAGTTTACAGTTTCCAGCTTACAGTTCGGACCCTAGACCCTAGCCCCGTTTCCCCGATACTCCGACACCGTTTTTAATTCCCCCCGACACCCCGACACTCCGTTACTCCGATACCTGATATTCCCTCTCCCTGTCCCCGCGTCCCCGCTTCAGCCTTTCGCCCCCTCTCCGAAGCGCCCGACGCGGGATGCCCTTTACGCCGCGTCCCCGGGTCCCGGGACTGTCTTCCTGGTCCCCATTTTGCACATCCCGCTCCATGGGATTCCTTCGTCATCCTTCCTGGGATATCCCCGCCGCCAGGGCGGTTCTTCTGGTGGCCCTTTTCCTGTTTTCCGCAGGCCGGATATCCCTCTGGCTGTCCAGGCCCCCTGTTCCAGAAGGAGCAGGACCGCCCGTAGACTGGAATTGGCCGCCGCCGGTATCGAAGCGGATCGTGGACGCCTCGCTGATCCCACCCAACAGGCTTTTGGTCTTTCCACCGGGAACCACTGTCCGGGAGGGTCTGTTATCGATGGGATTGACCCCTGATCCGACCGGCTCGGGGTTTGTCCTCCCCAGGGCCGGTGTTGTGAAACGCCAGGCCGATGGATGGACGGTCGTGGCCATGTCCCAGAGGGAGAGATTCATATGGGCGATCCCCATGGAACTGACCTCCTCAGAAGAGGCGGACTTTATACGGATCCCCGGTATCGGTCCGGTGCTGGCCACCCGTCTGGCGGATTTCATCTCCCGGAGGGTCTGGCTGGCGTCGGTGTCAGAGCTGGACGAGGTTCCAGGTGTCGGGTCCGCCAAGCTGAGGGTTCTGTCGGAGTATCTGGAAGTGGAATAAAGCGGTACAGAGATTCGAGAACTTAGAACTGAGAGTTGGAACCCAGGATTCGGTATTCAGTAGTCAGCATTCAGTAATTAATCCGAGATTGTTGATTCGGTCGCTACACTGAAGCTGATGGAAAGCGTTTAGTGTGGGCGGGTATTTGGGAAAATTCTACCCGATATCACTGCGGGTCGGGCCATTGGCGGGACGACCCAGTCTCGCGTGACAGGGTAGGTTGAGAACTGAGTAAAAAACGTTCATAAGCACTCTTATCTCTTAGTGCTTATTTCTTAGCACTTAGCACTTAGCCCTTAGTACTTAGCTCTTAGGTCTTAGCTTTTAGCCCCGGAACCCCTTTAAATAGTGATTCCCTGTTGACAAACAGGAGCGTTAAAGTTAAATTGGCCAAAAACCGATGATTAAAGTCAGGAATAGGGTGGGTCATGTTCTTTAAACTTATCAAATCCGATATCAGGGCGGCCAGGGAGAGGGATCCGGCATGCCGGAGTACCCTGGACGTAATCTTCAGCTATCCGGGGTTCCACGCTGTTTTTTTCCACCGCATCGCCCATAAACTGTGGAAACGGAAACTCTTCTTTCTGGCCAGGCTTCTTTCTCACATCTCCCGGATGCTCACCGGTATCGAGATCCATCCCGGTGTCCAGGTGGGAGAGGGTTTCTTTATCGATCACGGTATGGGGGTGGTCATCGGGGAGACAACTGAGATCGGGGACAATGTTACGCTCTACCAGGGAGTGACATTGGGCGGTGTCAGCCTGAAGAAGGAGAAAAGACACCCGACCCTGCGCGACAATGTGGTGGTCGGCGCCGGAGCGAAGGTTCTCGGGCCTTTCGAGGTCGGTGAGAACAGCAGGATCGGTTCCAATTCCGTCGTGGTCAAGGAGGTCCCTCCTAACTCGACTGTCGTGGGAATCCCGGGCAGGATTGTCGTCAAGGAGGGCAGAAAGGTGGATGAGGTGGACCTGGACCATCAGGTCATGCCCGACCCGGTTGCCCAGGCCTTTAACTGTCTGATGGAACACGTACAACTTCTCCACCGGCGGCTTAACGATCTCAGCGACAGGGAAGATAAGGACGAGCAGAAGTTCGAGGAGCTGCGATGCCGTCTGAACGGCCTGGTCAAGAAAAAAATCGTTGAGGCCGTTGAACCGAAAACCAAGGGGAATCAGTCAAAATGAAGATCACCACTCGGGCCAGCTACACCATCCGAGCCCTCCTGGACCTGGCCCGGAGTTCGGAGGAAGGGCGGCCGGTCAGGCTTTCGGATATCTCGGAAAGGGACGGGATATCCCACGCCTACCTGGAACAGCTTTTCAACCGTTTGAAGAAGGTCGAGGTCGTCAAGGGGAAGAAAGGTCCGGGGGGAGGCTATGTGCTTGCCAGGGATGCCGACGAGATCCGTGTCGGCGACGTCATCAGCGCCGTGGAGGGAGAGAGCAAGCTCTTCCTGTGTTCGGACGAGACCCATCAGAGCAGAAGCTGTCTCCGGTATCCGGATTGCATTACCCACCACCTCTGGGAAAGACTTTCTCTGAGGGTTTACGAGTTTCTCAATTCCATCACACTGGCGGACCTGCTGCGGGATGCAAAACAGCTGAGCAAGTTGGAGGAGACAGAGGATGCAGAGAATCTACCTTGATCACAACGCCACTACACCTGTCCACCCTGAGGTCAGGGAGAAAATGCTGCCGTTTTACGGTGAACTGTTCGGCAATCCCTCCAGCGCTCACTCCTTCGGACAGGAGGTCAAGGTCCATCTGGATGAGGCCAGACAGACCATCGCCGACCAGATGGGGGCCTCGGCTAACGAGGTCGTCTTCACCAGCGGGGGGACGGAAAGCGACAACGCGGCCGTTAAGGGGGTTGCTCTGGCTAACGGTTCCGGTCACATAGTCACCACGGTTATCGAACATCCGGCCGTGATGCAGTCGGCATCCTACCTGGCCAAAAAAGGGTTTGAGGTGACCTACGTCAAGGTCGGCTCCGGAGGCGTTATCGATCCCGATGACATCAAAAAAGCCATCAGGGACGACACGATCCTCGTTTCAGTGATGCACATCAACAATGAGGTGGGAACCCTGCAGCCCCTGGAGGAGATCGCCGCCATCACCAGGGAGGCCGGAGTCCTCCTGCACAGTGATGCTGTCCAGAGCTTCGGAAAGCTTCCCACGAAGGTCGATGATCTGGGAGTGGACCTGTTGACCGTCGCCGGGCACAAGATCTACGGTCCCAAAGGTGTGGGGGTCCTCTACATCAGAAAGGGCACCAGGATCGATCCCCTGATCATCGGCGGCGCGCAGGAAAAGAGGCGTCGAAGCGGCACGGAGAACCTTGCCGGTATCGTCGGATTCGCGGAGGCTACCCGGATCGCTGAACAGGAGAGGCAGGAGGTCCATCAACGTTTGACCTTCCTGAGAAAACGTTTTGTCGACGGACTGATGGAAAGAATCCCTGAAATTGTCGTGAACGGAGATCCTGCCAGGACCTTTCCGTCCACGGTCAGTGTGAGTATCGCCAGGGTGGAGGGGGAGTCACTCCTGCTGTCACTTGACATGGAAGGGGTGGCCATATCCACCGGATCGGCCTGTTCGTCCGGCTCCCTGGAACCGTCCCACGTCCTGGTGGCTATGGGGATCGACACCGTACTCGCCCAGGGGACCCTGCGTTTCAGCATGGGCAGGGGAACAACAGAGGAGGAGATCGATACCGTCCTGGAGATCTTTCCGCCCATTGTTGAGCGGCTGAGGGCGATGTCCCCGCTGGGAGCCGAATGGAGCGCTGGGGGCAGCGGAACGACGTGCTAAAATCTGTTCAAGGTTGAAAATTCAAGAATTAAGGTTATATTAGCTGCGGAATTTTTGAATACAGAACCTTGATTTTTTAATTGTTTCACCCATTGGCGAGGCGAGGAGCGAGGTCCGATGAGCATGATGTACAGCGAAAAGGTGATGGATCATTTCCGCAATCCGCGGAACGTCGGTGAGATCGAAAACCCCGATGGCGTTGGGGAGGTCGGAAATGCCTCCTGCGGCGATATCATGAAGATCTACCTCAAGGTCCAGGGAGACGTCATCGAGGACGTCAAGTTCCAGACCTTCGGCTGCGGTTCTGCTATCGCGACCAGCAGCATGGTGACCGAGATGGTCATGGGCAAGACCCTGAAAGAGGCTGAGAGCGTGACCAACAAGGCGGTCGCGGAGGCCCTTGACGGTCTTCCGCCGGCGAAGATGCACTGTTCGAACCTGGCGGCCGACGCCCTCCACGCCGCGATCAAGGATTACAGGGAAAAGCACTTGAAATAGATAATGGAAAATGGAAATTGGAAAATAGAGAAACAGGCCGTCCGATGGGCGGCTGTTGTTTTTTAGATCATTAGAGATTAGAGATTGGAGATTGGACATTAGAGATTGGACATTAGAGATTGGACATTAGAGATTGGAGATTAGAGATTGGAGATTGGAGAATTTTAGGATTTTTCCAATGCTCTAATAGTCCAATGATCTATTGTTCCAATTTCCAATTTTCCAATGCTCTAATTCTCTG
>JBFFDD010000040.1:0-14685 GCA_041559575.1 bacterium | reverse complement strand
CTCGAAGAGCGACGGCGGAAGCTCAAGGAGCGACGGTGGGTCTTACTCCTTCGTCTGGCCTCTTGCCATTCTCCATTCTCAATTCTCTATTCTCTAATTCTCACTTTCCACTGCGCCAAAGGCGCTGCCCCTTCATCACTTCAGCGGGGAACGGTTTACCGTGGGCGGGGTAGATCATTCTGGCGCCAAGGCTCAGGAGTTTTCTCCAGCTGTCTTTGACCATTGACTCATCAGCGGCGAAGATCGGCAAACCGGGTGTGATGCGCAGGGGAAATCTGTTCATGGCCAGGTCGCCCACGAAGGCCTCCCCCGAATCGAGCAGCACGCTCACCGAGCCGTAGGAGTGGCCGGGAGTGTGGACCACCCTTCCCGGGATTCCATACTGATAGAGGGGAAAGTCCTCGTCGCCGAGCCTCAGGTCCACCTCGACAGCCGGTATGTGCACGAACGGCATGAATGTCAGGTTGAGGCCTATCACAATTTTCCCCCATGCCGTCACTCCCGGCGACAGAGATTTGAGGGATTCCTCCAGCCAGTGGGCCTCGGATTCATGCAGGGCGATCTTCGCCCCGGTCCTCTCCTTGATCTCCCGGGCGCTCCCGATGTGGTCCCAGTGTCCATGGGTGATGACCACCAGTTGAAGCTCCTCCGGCCCGATGCGGGCCTTTTCCATGGCACGGAACAGCTTTTTGCCCCTGGCCGGAGCGCCGGCGTCGACCGCGATCACGCCCTCGGACTGGATCAGGTAGCACTGATCAAATCCCATGGGGACAGGGTGGATTTTCACATCCATGTTCCTACGTCCTCAAAGCATCCTGACCCGATGACGGGGACGGTGAATGGAAAAAGGTCAAAGGTGAGAGAACAGTCAGTGCCTGGAAATCGGCTAAATTAAGGTACCGGCCCGCAAGGATGTACCTGCAGCCGGGTACCCTCATCCCGATCTCAAAACTCTCATTTCTTATCTCTGTTCCCTTTTTTCCCATGCTGTCCGGTCATTCCTGAAATTCTCCAAAACCTCAACAAAACAGGAATCCAAAACGCCGGTGATGAGTTTGTTTGTGGGCCACAGGTAGGTCCGCTTCTTACTCGAACAGGTGTAACTTTTCTTGAACGGCTCCATCGTTTCGCCAAAAGCCTCAATGGTGAATTCGACAGCCATATCGGCGCTGACATCCCAGTAGAGGACCGTGGCCGGCGTCTTGACCCAGAAGTCGAGGATTTTCCCCTCAACGGCAAGAGCGTCATCCTCCTGGGCGCTTACGATCTCATGCCCTTCCGCTCTTAGTTCATCTACAATGGCCTCCCGGAACAGGTCGGAGACATCCCGGGACAGAAAAATGTCGCTCATCTTGGCGCCGAACGCCGCCTGTCTCACCCCGATCCTGAACCAGTCCTCCCGCTTATCCTCGAACCCAAGGACGTTAAATCTCCTCCTGGTGGATGCCTCAGGAATCTCCATCTCTCTCATGGCCCACGGGTCGAGGGTGATGATGAACCCCTCCTTTTCCTTCCTCTTGAGCAGATCCCTGGCAATCTCGGCCGCCGTCTCATCAAATATGGATTTCCAGGCACCCGTGGTGTAGAAACCTCCCGCGAAGACACTCCTTTTGTATTCGATCTGCCCGGCACTCTCACCCGAGACAGGATTGCGGATCTCGCCTCTAACGGCCAGAACCGTACTGCCCCATCCGGGAAGAAGCCAGCGCTTGAAAGCGCTGCCCGGCCGGTAATCCAAGATTTCCATATCAATCATATACCGCTGGAACCCCCTGCCCCCCGCCCATTTCATATTCCTCTTCTCCAGGGCCCCTTCCAGGGATTCCCGGAACAGGACGGCGGCGTCGAATTCAAAATCCCCGGTGATGCGGGAGTCGACCCTGCCGATCTCGAACCTGGCCTGTTCCTCCAGGGCAAGCCTTCGCAGGTTGCCCTGTTGGGACGCACACCCCGAAGCCAAAAGGACCAGACACAAAAATGCCTTTGCCCAAAGACAGGGCCGATGAACTCTTCCTGAACTGAGCGAAAATTGATCTGTCATTTCGGTACCTCCCCCACGATCCAGGCTGGTGCGCGACCTCCCGAAAACCGCTCCTTTCACCCCTTTGTTACACCCTAAAGCCGACAGACCGTTCACACCTTCTGTATGATGGATCTGCGCCTTTAACTTTCGCTCGAATTACACCGCTTTTTCATGCCTTTAATTTCTGTTCTCGATCTTCAAATTTCCAGTGCTCCAATCTCCAACTTTCCCCCCCGATCAATACGTGCCCTTGTCATCGTGGCAGCTGATGCAGCGCCGTCCCGCAGCCAGTCTGAGACGTTTCTTGTGTCCAGCACCCTTAGAAGCGCTGTCGACCTTGAGGACTCCATCCTGGTGGGGATTGTGGCACGTTACGCAGGTCACCATCTCGTTATAGAGCGGAAGTTCGATGTTTGCATTGTCCTCCACGGCGTCCATGGCCCTGAGGACGGACCGGGAAGGCTGCACCAGGTGAGGGCCCACGGGATGATTCCTGAAATATTTCGAGCTTCCATGGCAGACAGCACAGTAATCGTTCAGGGACTCGACATCAAAACCCACCCTCTCAATTCCCGCCACCTTCACATCTGGAAGAGAGGAGTGGCAAAAAAGGCAAACCCTGGTCTTTACCGAGCCAACCTCATCAACCTGGTTGTGGGCATTCATCTTTTCGTAGCTCTCGGGTGTGTGGCACCTCAGACAGAACTCGACACGGTTGATGGGGCCGTCCCGGAGGAAGTTGGGGTTTCTTCTGCCCACCGAATCCCGGCTTTCCCCGCCCTCCTGCAGCGAGGAATCATGACACGTCTCACAGGTGATCTTGCCGTCAGTCAGCGGCATCGAAGGGGGTATTTGCACCGTGGGTCCAGGCTCCTTACCGGTGGGATGAACGTCGTTCCGGGCGATTTTACCATCGTGGCAACGGTTACACAGCACGTCGATATCGCCGCCGAATTTCAGCTTCGGATCGTTCTTGTCAGGTGTTCCGGAATGGCAGGAAATACACATGACATCCTTCCAGTGCGGATTGATCCTGTTCGATTCGGCAGCAAGCTTGAGGTAGTCGTCCCGGAGCATCTTTGTCTTTCGGTTCTCCACGGAGTGAGGGTCATGACAGCTGATGCAGGTAAACCGGTTCTGGAAGAGCGGAATGTCCAGGTCATTCCTGAAATCGTCCGCCAGATCGGGGAACGGATTGACCGTGAGGTAGTGCCCACCGTAAAGGGTATCGTGGCAGAAATTGCACCTGTTCTGGATATCCGGCCTCAGAAACTTCGCCAGGGGAAGGTCTGATTGCGGTGTTTTGGTGTGGCAGAATGAGCAGGACTTACTTTTCGGATCGTGGGGGGATTTGCTCATCAGTCCTGTTCCATGGCAGGTTGAACAGAGGAACTCCTCCCGGCTTCTTCTCGAGAGATCCTCACCACGGAGCAGGTTCCGATAGAGATTATTGGCGTGGATGTTGTGGCAGGTCAGGCAGACGATCTTTCCGTAGAATTCGCCCCTCCCCAGAGGAAGCCACATGGATTCCTTATCCACGGATGCCGGAAGGGGGACGTTCACCGGATGGAGGTCCTCCCTGTCGTGACACCGCCGGCACAGTTCGATACTGTCCTCGGCGATGTCGTACTGTTCCGGCCGGTCCCCTCCCCTGGCATTGGGATGACACTGGACGCACGGCACGTCGTGCGGATCGTCGATGGTGTTCAGGACCTTGAGCCAGTGTTCCTCGGTCGCACCAAGATTGAGGTCGCTCACATTTGACCCGAGGGAGACTGTCGTGGTCACAGATGACCACAGAAATGCCGCCAACAGGGCTAAAAAAAACCGTGGAATATTATTTGTATTGCGCCGCATTATTACTCCCGCTGCAAGAGGGAGGCCTGTTGACACCGGTGTTGCGGGTTGCAGGACCAGGGCGGGTTTAACAGGTTACATGGTGAACCCGGCGGAAATCAAGTGGTACCGGTTGGGAGGGGAAAGTTGAAGATGGACAAGAAAGTGGAAAGGGGGATCGTCAGTGCACAGTACAAAGGCAAGTGGAACTCCCATGCACTTTGTACGGTGTGATAAATCCCCGTTCCCTGTTCTCAGTTCCCGGTTCTTAAACCTCAAAGGTCAAACTATTATATCCTTGCCCCCTCCCCTTTGTCACGGTCTCTAAAAACCGGGACCGCAACGCGTCGCTCATAAGGGCGGCCTTCACCGGGGGCAGCCTGAGGACGCCGCCCACGAAGGACCGCATGAACCTGTGGGTGACGTTCTCGGGTTCCGGGAACATCTGATTCTGAAGGGTGCCCCTCTCGAGGCACTGGAGGATGACCCTCTCGAAGACGTCCTCCGGCTGAATGACCCGCTGTTCGGAACGGACCAGCGTCATCGACCCATTCCTGCACTTCAGCGAGCAGACACCGCACCCTAAGCAAAGGGACCGGTCCACCACGGGTTTTTTCTTCCTGGCGGACACCAGTGCGGTCTCCGGTTCCATGTCAATGGCCGAGATGGGACAGGCCCTCGAGCAGGCCCCGCATCCGGTGCACACCGAGTCATCGAAACGGGCCATGAAACCGGAGCTCACGATCATGTTCGGGTACCCGTATTTGCTGATCCCGAGGAGACACAGGCAGCAGCAGCGGCAGCAGTGGCACATGAAATCGCAGCCCTTCTGAACGTTGTCGGCGTTGATGACCAGCCCCAGCTCCCTCGACTCGTCCAGGTTCTCCAGCATCCGGGCCTTCGAGACCTCCCTCGCCAGGCCGTTGCGGATCATGTACTCGGCGGCTACCCCCAGGTTTGAGCACTTCTCCAGGGGAACGGTGCACGTTCTCTCCTCGTTGTGGGACTTCTTGTGGCGGCACGAGCACAGACCGATGGCGAAAACATCGTTCCCCTCGATGATCGATCTCGCCCTTTCGTAATCGAGGATCTCGATGTGCTCCGTCCCGCTCACCGTCTCCTCGTGGGCCAAAGCCCTGAACGGGGATGTCCTTTTGTCCTTACCGAAGTTGGCCGCCAGAAAAAGCTGATTGTCCTCGATATATTCACGGAAAAGCCCCGCCAACCGCGGTGCATCGACCTCGTTATCGGTCCTCATCATGGTGAACTCGAACACCCCCACCACCATCGGCGACAACATGTAGAAGTACCGGTCCCTAATGCACATGTCTATCACCAGCCCCTTGCGGGCCAGCCTGGTCATGATCCCCTTCAGGGCTGCCTCATCCCTTCCGGTCGCTGCCGCCACCCGGTCCAGGCTCGCAAGCCCGTAGGGCATCCTGACCAGGATCTCTGCCTCCTCGGGCGAATAGAGCGCTTTGAGTATCTCGTGGAGGGCCTGATTCCACGGGGCCCTGATGGGCTGACCGTCGATCTTCCGGCCGAGTTCCCGGTAAACGTCCTTCCCAACCAAATGTCCCATGACAGTATCCCTTAAAATATCGGGTTTCACGTTTCAGGTTTAAGGTGTTCGGAGGGATCCTATCCTCAATTGTAGCAACTATTCCCGGCCGAACACGACAATTCGCCATCCCCGAAACGATGCGGGTTATCGCCTCCCAGGTGAACGGCGAGATATTCGTCTGCGGGACCAACTCCGATGTCGACGCGTCCCAGGCCAACGGGACGATCGAGGTTGACGCCTCCCTGCCGCTGAACGGCGTGATGGACCTGTCCACCGCCAATGGAGCCATCACGCTCTATGTACCCTCGGACACGTCGGCCGACCTGTCTTGCATCTCAGGGACCGGGACGGTTACAACCAACCTTGCCGTCGATGTGACCAATCAGACTAAAAACACCCTTATCGGGACACTGGGACTGGGCGACGGGGCCATCAGAATCTCCACCGCGACCGGCGAAATCAGACTGTGGGGGATCTGACCCCTTTCCTCCGCCGCCCCCCCGCTCCTCAACACTGCCTGACCGGGATGTGCCGCTTCACCGGACAGTTCCCCATGGACGGACAGGCGGCGCAGGCCCTGGGGTGGGTCGGACAGCCGGCGGCGGCCGCGGCGGCGGCAGTGCGGGCCGATGGAGACCGGTAGCGGGCTGCCGGTCCTGGCCCCTCCCGGGGAAGGCGGCCCGGGATGTCCGGCACCCCCGCCCACGTGGCGTTGGCCAGCCCGGCCCCCTTGGCCACGGACAGGCAGCGGTCCATGAGGTCCCGGGAGGCCCCGGGGTGGTCCTCGAGGACGTAGTTGGGCCTGAAGGCCAGAAAGCACACCGGCAGGCCGGCACCGAGGCCGGCCAGAAAACCGCAGATCGGTTCGATCTCCGCCTCGTTGATGCCCGGGATGACCAGAATTCTGAACTCCCAGATCCTCTCCGGCGCCGTCCTCGCCAGGGCGGCCGCGTTCCTGAGCACCGGTCCCGCCGGCGCCCCGGTGAGGGCCCGGTGGACCTCGTCGGTGAAAGCCTTGATGTCGAAGGTGACCGAGGTGGTGAAGGCCAAGATCCGGTGGAGGGAGTCCTCGGTCATGAACCCGTTGGTGTCGAAGTTCACCCTGATCCCGGGCCGCAGATGGCGAGCCTCGGCCACCACCCGTTCGATGTAGGGCAGGTGGATGGTCGCCTCACCCCCCGAGAAGAAGATCCGGTCCGCCCCCATGAGCCTGCCCGCGGCCGACTCCAGGTGGCGCACGGCCTCCCGGGCGAGGAAGTCCGGGGCAAGGTATCCCTCCACGGCCTGCCCGTTGTCGGGGTACTGGGAGATGGACCAGTTCTGACAGTTGAGGCACTTGAAGTTGCACCCGGCCAGAAAGACCGTGTAGCTCTCCGGCGGGGCGGGGTGCAGGCACCGCGACGCCACCACCGGACCGGCCATCCGGCACACGCCCAGCTCCCCGGCCAGCCGGTTCACGCCGCAGCGGTGCTCGCACAGGACACAGCGGGACAGGTCACTTTCCGGAGGGGAGACCATAGGCCAATTATAGACCAGTGACTGCGAACGTGGCCCTTGACTTTTTGTATAACGTATAATATTAAACATTGTATAATTTTATACGTAGATCAAAAAAGGAGGATTCCATGGGATCAGACGAACCTGGGCGGCGTGAGCGAAAGAAGGAGGAAACCCGGCGACGAATCATGGAGTGCTCCCTGGCGCTGTTCGAGGAGAAGGGATTCGACAACGTCACCATGGAGGAGATCGCCGAGGCGGCTGACGTGGCCAAGGGCACCCTGTACAACTACTTCCCGGTCAAGGAAGCCATCCTGAGCCGTTACGTGCAGAGGCATGCTCGGAAGATGAAACCCGAAGTGGACATTATTATCGAGTCCCAGCCCGATACGCGTTCGCGGCTTGCCGCCTTTCTCAGGCTCCATTCCCGGTGGGTGGAGGACCGCCAGGACCTCATGGAGAGATACATCTCCTACCGGATGACCTTCCCCCTCCGTTCCCTGCGTGACACCTCCACCCGCAGCGGTTTCGACGTCCACGTGTCCCGCATCCTGAGATCGGGACAGGACGCGGGAGAGATCCGTCGGGATCTGGATGCCCGGACCCTGTCGGCCTGCCTGTTATCTTTTTACACCTGGGCGTACTTCGGTTGGCTGTCCCTGCCGGAAGCCTTCGACCTCGACAGGATCATCGATCAGACCACAGATCTCTTTCTCGAGGGCGCAACCAGAAAGCGCCAAGGAGACCGATCATGAAGGCCCAAAGCGGATCTTTGCTCCTGACCTGGAAGGAGGCGTTCGCCGCCGGCGCCACCGTGGCCGGCGGTAAGGGTTGGAACCTGGCCCGGCTCGACAGGTACGGCTTCACGGTGCCTTCCGGCGGTGTCCTCACCGGCCGGGCCTACCGGGACTTCGTGGAACACAACGGACTGGGTCAAAAACTTCAGGCCGCTTCCAGGGAGTTGGAAAACCTCGATCCGGCCGATGACCTCTTTCCGGCGCTGTCGGACGAGATCATGTCCCACTTCCTGTCCGGGCGAATTCCGGCCCCTGTGGAGGATGGGATCACGAAAAGCCTTTCCCGGTGGGGGCTTGGCGAGACTCCCCTCGCCGTTCGCTCCTCCGCCGCGGCCGAGGACTCGCTGTCTGCTTCCTTTGCCGGGATCCACGATTCGTTCCTCAATGTCCGGGGGCAGGAAGCCATCACGGCGGCCATCCGAGCCTGCTGGGCCTCCGTGTGGAGCCCCCGGGCGCTGGCCTACCGCCTGCGGATGGGCCTGTCGGCCGACGCGGTCACGCCGGCGGTGGTGGTTATGGCCATGGCCGAAGCCGTCGCTTCCGGGGTCGCCTTCTCCTGCCACCCCTCCAGCGGACGGGAGGACCAGGTTTTCATCAACGCCAATTTCGGCCTCGGGGAATCGGTGGTCGGGGGGGCCGTCGACCCCGATGAGTACACGGTCCACGTCGGGTTCCACGCCCTGAGCCAGTCCCTGGTGTCCCGGAGGATCGGCCGCAAGGAGAAAAGGACCCTGCTCAGGGAGGATGGGGGAACGGCCCTTGTCGAGGCCCCCATGGGTGAGGACCGGCAGGTTCTCCCCGACGACGACATCCTCCGTCTGGCCCGGCTCGTGCGCAGGGTGTTTACCGCTCTTGGGCACTGCGAGACCCACCAGGACGTGGAATGGGTCTTCGACGGATCCGAGTTCATTCTCGTCCAGTCCAGGCCCGTGACGGCGCTGCCCCGCTACACCTACCCGGCCCTGAGAGACCAGCCAACCATATGGTCCAACGCCAACTTCCGGGACACCCTGCCCATGGTCATCCCGCCCCTGAGCTGGAGCAACATGGCCGACGCCCTCGATATGGTTCTCAAGTCCGTGATGGTCGCGTCCGGCTACCCTCCCCTTCCGGGAGTCCCCCGCAAGAGGCTCCACCAGGGACGGGGATACTTCAACGTATCCGTCATCCAGTGGGAAAACTGGGATTCCTTCGGTTCTCCCCCCGACAGGGTGAATACCCTTCTCGGAGGGCACCATCCTCCGATCAGGCTTCCGGAAAAGGAACCCTTGAGCCTTCAACTGGGGAGGGTGCGGAGAACTTTCGCCTTCGGAAAGGCAGCCAGGAGGGTTCGCCGCACGGTGGACAGCCAGTTCGACCGCATGAAGGCCCTGTCCGAGGCCGACCGCGGCCGTGATCCCACGGCCCTCAGCGATGAACAGCTTCTGGCTCTCTGGTCCGAGATGGAAAACACCTACCGGTCAGCTCCCGACATCCAGTTCGCCCTGGTGGGAAGCGCCGCTTCCTACCTGATGCTGACCCTTCTGATCGACCGTTTCTTCCGCGGCAGGGGGGATGCCCTGGTCAACGCCCTGCTGGCGGGGAGGGAGACCACCACCAGCGCAGAACACGGGTACCGCCTGGTCGATCTGGCCCGCACCGCCGCGGAGGACCGGGAGGCCAGAGCCTACCTGGAGGGGGAGGATTTCGATCCCCGGCGCTGGCGGGAGGCCCTGCCCGACTCTTCTCCCTTCCGGGGAGAGTTCTCGGCCTTCCTTGATGAGTTCGGCCATCGGGGCATCTACGAATGGGACATCAGCAACCCGCGGTGGCGGGAGGACCCCTCCTGGCTCCTGGAGGTGATCCGGAACAACCTGAAAAGCGGCGCGGCGGAAGATGTCGAGAGGCTGCGGCAGCGCCAGAGGAGGACCGCCGGCGAGGCCTGGCGGGAAGTGACCTCCCGCATCCCCTTTTTCCTCCGGCCCCTCGCGAAGAAACTGCTGGCAGGGGCCGGCCGGGAGACCGTTCAGAGGGAGATGGCCAGGTCCACCCTCGCCCGGGTCGTGGAACTCGGCAGGATCATGGCGCTGGAGGCCGGACGGCGGTTCGCCGAACGGGGCCTGGTGAAGGAGACCGAGGACATATTCTTTCTCACATGGGAGGAGGTACAGGCGTCCCTCACCGGCGAATCCGGGGGACAGGGCCTCATGGACCTCGTGTCGGACCGCCGGGTGCGCCACGAGGACCTGGAGAAATCCGTACCACCTGACTACCTGGAGGAGGATGTCCCGTTCCGCGCCGATGCCGATTTTGTCACCGGCGGAAAGGTGCTCACCGGCCTGGGGGTCGCGGCCGGCCAGGCCGAGGGGCCGGCGAGGTTGATCCGCCACCCGGCCGAGGGGGATCGTCTCCGCCACGGGGACGTCCTTGTCGCACCGGGGACCGATCCCGCATGGACGCCCCTGTTTTTGAGGGTTTCCGGTCTGGTCATGGAGACGGGAGGCATGATCTCCCATGGGGCCATCGTCGCCCGGGAGTACGGCATCCCGGCGGTGATCAACGTGTCCGGAGCCCTCAAACTCATCAATGACGGGACCCGGCTCGTTGTGGACGGGGATGAGGGCAGGGTCCACCTGGGACAGGGGACCCTGTCATCCGACGGGATTTGATGCTGCCCCGGTGCAGCTTTGGCATCACCAAAACAGGGGAAGGCGCAGGGGAGTCAGGTCCCCGGAAGCCATCCGCTTTGCAATCCCCCCCGAGGGGAAATGGAGGTTGCAGGATGTCCAGGTTTTCTCTCAACCGAATGGCCGCGGCCATTGCCCTGTCGATGTTGCTCCTCACGAACTGCGGGGATATCTCCATCGATGGGTCTTATCCGGGTCCTTATTATTCCGGGTACTGGTGGTGGCCCGCCAGCACGGAGGCCGTAGCGAGAGGTTCCTTTTCAACCCGGGAACCTGCCGACAACCGATTCCGGTTGCGCCTCGACGCGGTGAACGGATCCGTTGTTATCATCGGCCAGCCGGGTTCCGGATCGGTCCAGGTAACGGCCGAACTGATCGTCGGTTCCGACTGGCTGACGGACGCCCAGTCGGGCCTTGCCGATCTGGATATCCTGGTCACGGGAGACAGCGAGGAGATCGTCATCCAGACGGATCAGCCCGGAATTCCTGACGGCCGGCAGTACGTCGTCAATTACACCGTCCAGGTCCCCGCCGATCTGGAGATCTTCGTAACCCAGACCAATGGGGACATCACGTTAGAGGGCATGAGGAATTCCGTCACCGTGGCCGCTGTGAACGGGGATGTCTGGCTGCTGGATATTTTCGGCAACGCCGACGTTGATCTGTCCAACGGCCGTATCGAGAGCACGGTGAACCTGCCCCCCGGAGGGGAGATCAGGCTTTCCGGCGGGAATGCGGACATTGATCTGGGTATTCCGACGTCGGCGTCGGCGGAGCTTTCCGCCCTTTCCTCCATCGGCGTCGTCACCTGGGACAACATGGCACTCACGGACCTGGTTGACACGGGGCATTCGCTGACGGGAATATTGGGCAGTGGTGCCGGCCTGATCCGGCTGGAGACGGTGAACGGCAATATCGACATCACGGGATTGGATCAGTAGAGTCAGGAGCGAACGTGCAAGCCTGAACGGAAGCAGCAGGTGATAGACCGGCCGTTGAAGACGTCAGTTGAGCGGATCCCGCTTTGATCCCAACCTATGCTTCATATGACTCTGACACTTTTGGCCCGGTGAGGTCACGCCGGAGCACTTAATGGCCGCGGCCAGCCTCCAATCTCCAATGGACCAGTCCCTATTTTCGATCTTCCCTTCTCCACTTCCCCGGATCCACCGTCCGACGGGCGCAGCTCAGAAACCGGTCGTAGGCGTGGATGGCCACCTCACCGGGCCCATCCGGCGGGACGCCGTCCACGGGGATCTCCAGGTGGTCGAAACCGTCCACGAATACCTTCCTCATCTCCCCGTCCAGGAAGACCTCCATCTTCGCCGTCCGGGGTGAGGGCCTCGTTTTCACCGCCAACACGCCGCCGGTCGCCGCCACCCCCACCACTTCGAACCCCGGCTCCTTAAAGTCGGTGTATTTGGCTGCCCGTCCCCGGTAGATGAGCCCGAAGATCCGGTTGAGTTTGAAATCCCTTCTCACCTCGTCGACCCGCCTGTTCCCCCTGACGTGGATGCGCCTGGTGTCCGTGACGCCGGCCCCGCCGGCCGCCAGGTTGCGGAGGTGATCGACCTTCTCCGGATCCGTGCCGACGATGCAGGAGTGGACCGTGTCCACAGCCACCGCGTCCCTGCCGGCGAGGACCAGGCGCATGTTCATCCGGGCCCTGTCCACCCTCCACGTCCCCTGCGCCCGGGGGCCGAACTGGGATCCCTGCAGGCCGTCGGTGACGACGAAATCCACCGGGCGGCACAGGTAGTAGTCGTGGATCCAGTCCTGCAGGGGACCCCAGGAGTGGTCGATCTTCCTGATCCTGGCGATCCTGTTCCGGCTCTTGCCGTAGAGCGCCGGAGGGGTCGCCCCGATGGCCACATTCTTGATCCCGCCGGACATACCGGCATACAGATGATTTTTCAACACGGGGATGGATATGAGGGCGTCGGCCTCGAAATAGGTCCTGTCGAGATAATACAGGCCGCCGGTGCCATGGGGCATCCGGGACGGGGGATATCGCCTCCTGACCCCGGGATCCACCGCCACCAGGTCGTCGGAGTCCACGGAGGAGAACCTCGAGGTGTCGTCCAGGGAGATGAATCGATCCACACCGGGGATGCGGCGGTGGTCGTAGCCCATGAGCCCCAAGTTGCGGGCTGTGGACCCCCAGGCCGAACCCTCCATGATGTACACCCTGCCGGACGGGTTGACCTCCCGGACCAGTTCGACCACCGCTTTCGCCACCCGGTAGTCGGTGGTGATGCCGTTGACCTCCTTCGGGATCTTAAGCGCGGGCCGGTAGGCGTCGAAGTCGAGGAAGGTCCATCCCGCGTTGCCCCTGGTGGCGACGATGTTCGGCTTTAAAACGACGGTGTGTCCGTCCCTGACGATCCCGCCGAGACCACCGGCCAGGCGCACCGCCTCCCTGACGACCCTCCTGATCTCCGGGTAATCGAACCGGGAGGCGTCACGGACCCGGCTCTGGACGAGGGCCACGGTCGTCCTCCCCGACGGGGGGGAGGAGGTTTGACCCGGCATCCCCGCCATCCTAACGCCCCAGGATCGTGATCAGGGCCATCGCCAGACCGAGGAGAACGAACAGGACCCCGACGGCCATGCGGAACCGGCGGAGCAGGCTGCCGCCCACCCTGAGACGGAACCTTCCTGCGGCAATACAGACGAAGGAAAACCAGGCAAGGCTTCCGGAGACGACCCCGGCGCCCAGGGTGAGGGACTGCCCGGCAAAAAGATGTTCCGACCTCAATCCCAGGACGGCAAAAGCCGCAAGGTAAAAGGCCAGGGTCAGGGGGTTGGACAGGACCAGGGTGAAATTAAGCAGGCCGAGCTGCAGGGAACCGAAACTCTCCCTGGAAACGTCTCGGTCCATCCTGTGATGGCTGTAGAGCTTCAGGCCCATGGCCACCAGGATTATGGTTCCGATGAGTCTGAGCCATACTCTGTTTCCCATTATCGCCGAGGTGAGGTATCCGCTGCCCAGGGCCGCCACGACCCCGAAAATGCCGTCAGCGGTCACCGCCCCCAGGGTGGGCCAGAAGGCCCGGCGTGAGCCCAGGAACATGGCCCGCTGGATGGTCAGGATGCTGATCGGGCCCAGTGCGGAGGCCGCGGCCAGGGCCACGCCCGCGGCGAGGAGGAACTGCAGGGAGCCCGGTTGGGCTGTAAACGGCAGGTCTTCCGGAAACATAATTGCAAGGTCCTTATGACGGCTCCAGCTTTTAATATTATAGCATTCAACCGTGATCTTGATGGTTTCGGAGCGCCCTGATCGAAAAGCAGTGCCCTTTCCCAAGTCATTGGGGCCTTGGGCCTGCCAGTACCTTATGGATTGTCAGGTTTAGCGGCAAACATCTTGGCATTAGAATCCCGGGGTTGTATAACTAAAGCTGGAAACCTTGATTAAAATTCCGCGATTCACGTTCCGACCCCAGGCCAAGGCCCAAATGCGAAGCTCCTTCTGCTATATTTGGTGTATCGATCAACGGGCCTGAAGGCCTGCCCGCAAACCGGATCCGTGCACCCGAGGAACACATGGATCTTAAGGAGGTATTTATGAAATTCAAATGGAAACCACCCCAGGGAGGGAATGGACCTTCGCTGGAGGACTCCCTGGATCAGATCCAGCAGAGATTCCAGGTGCTCAAGGGAGGCCGCTTCTTCAGCACCCTTGTCATCTCTCTGGTTTTGGCCATCCTGGCCTGGACCTCCTGGTTCACCGTCCAGCCTGAGGAGACCGGAGTGGTGCAGCGATTCGGAA
The DNA here is from genome assembly GCA_041559575.1 of bacterium. Lineage (GTDB taxonomy): Bacteria > BMS3Abin14 > BMS3Abin14 > BMS3Abin14 > BMS3Abin14. The sequence goes on along the minus strand of JBFFDD010000040.1, from coordinate 533 downwards.
GGGTCATACGTACGGCCGATCCGGGTCTGAATTTCAAGCTGCCCTTCGGCGTAGAAACGGTTCGCCTGGTCCCCACCGCCCGCGTTCTGAAGGAAGAGTTCGGTTTCCGGACGGCGTCCGTAACGCCGGGCGAGAGAACCCGGTACGTCCAGGGCCGTTCCTACGAGGACGAGTCCCTGATGCTCACCGGCGACCTTAACGTCATCGACGTCCAGTGGATCGTCCAGTACCGTGTCCAGGATCCCATCGCCTATCTGTTCAACGTGCGCGACACGCCGAAGACCATCCGGGACATCACGGAGGCGATCATGCGCCGCGCGGTCGGAAACCGCCTCGGCAGCGACGTGCTGACCACGGGCCGGGTGGAGATCGCCAGTGAAGCGATGGAAGAAATCCAGAAGGTCCTTTCAGAGTATGAAAGCGGGGTGCGCCTCGTGACCGTGGAGCTTCAGGACGTGACCCCTCCCGATCCGGTGAAGCCGGCCTTCAACGAAGTCAATGAATCCCGGCAGGATAAGGAAAGAACGATCAAT
>JBFFDD010000039.1:0-14706 GCA_041559575.1 bacterium | reverse complement strand
GAACATGAAAGACAGTCCTGGGGACCTCTCCTCTCACCCGGCCGAATGCCATGGAGACCCCCTCAAAGAGATTTGTCGTAGAGCCGATAGGTCTTGTAGCGGGTAGCGCCAAAGATCTTGACGGCGGTTTCGTTGACCAGGGTATTGTCCTCCAGGATCCAGGAGAACTCACCATAGAGGTCACCCCTCTCGATGCCTTTCCCCCAGGCGTAGGCGAAAAGGGGAGCCTCGATGCCCTTCCGGCGGAATTTCTCGCGCACGCCCAGGGTGATGACACGCGGATTTCGAATCCTTTTCGACGCCCTGATGGCCTTCAGGATCCCCACGGGCGTCAGCCGACCGTTGAGGATCTTCAACACCTGGTTGAAATCGGGCAGAGCCATGAGAAATCCTGCCGGTTCGTCACCGATGAACGCCAGGACCACCATGTCGGGCACTACGATCGGCTTGAGTTTTTTCGCCATATGATCCATTTCGGCGTCGGTCATGGGAACAAACCCCCAGTTCTTCTCCCACGCCTCATTGTAGATCGTCTTTACCGTGTCGATCTCCTCGAAGAACCGCTTCAGGTCCACCGGCCGGATCACGAGGTTCCTTTCCCGGTCCCGGATCCTCTTGTCCAGCCTCTCCAGCCGATGGGGAAGCTTTCGGCCCACATCGAAGAAATAGGCGTAAAGGTCCTTGGCCTTGCGGTATCCCGCTCCCTCAAGGAGGGGTATGTAATATGGCTGGTTGTAGGTCATCATGACGAAGGGAGGGGATAAGAAGTTCTCAACCAGGAGCCCGCACTCCTCATTGGTGCTCGGGTTGACCGGACCGCGGCAGAGGTCCATGCCTCTTTCCCTGAGCCAGGACTCCGCCTCCCCAAAAAGAGCGTTGGTCACGGATGGTTCGGGAATGGCTTCGAAGAACCCGAAGAAACCCGTCTTCTCCTGGTGGAATTCGTTGTGGCGGTGATTGATGATCCCGGCGATGCGTCCGACAGGCGTGCCGCCGCTCATGCACAGGAAAAGCCTTCTCTCGGCATGCTGATAGAAGGGATGCTCCAGGGAGAGGAGGGTCCTGACATCCCTTTTCAGGGGAGGGACCCAATAGGGATCGTCCCGATAGATGCTCCACGGCAGGTTGATAAAATCCCGCAGGGGTTTTCCGGATTCGGCGGTGACGATTTCTATTTTCATAAGAGGGTTAACGATTCAAGGTTCAATATTCAAGGTTCAAAATGGAAAGGTTGAAATTTTCAATTTTAAATCGCGGATCCTATCTCCACTGATCTTGAATCTTGAATTTTGAATTTTTATTGAATCAACCCCACCGCTTTACCCACCTTTACGAAGGCCTCCAGAACCCTCTCCAGATGTTCGTCCGAGTGGGTCGCCATGTAGCTGGTCCTGATGAGGGCCCGACCGGGAGGGGTGGCCGGGCTGACAACCGGATTTGCGAACACGCCCTCCCCCTGCAGCATCAGAGCGACCTGGAACGCGAGCATGTCGTCTCCGACAACTATGGGGATAATGGGCGTGGCAGCGTCACCGACATCAAAACCATGGGATTTGAAACCCTCCAGCATGAAGTGGGTGTTCTTCCACAGTCTTTCGCGGCGCTCCGGCTCCTGGTCGATAATATCAAGGGCCGCACTCACCGCCGCCACCAGGGCCGGGGCGAGACTGGCCGAGAAGATCATGGATCGACTCATGTGCTTCATATAATCGATGATCTCCTCGGATGCGGCCACGAACCCGCCGATAGTGGCCAGGGACTTGCTGTACGTCCCCATGATGACGTCCATCTCATCCTCGACTCCGAAGTGCTCAGCGGTCCCCCGTCCTGTCTTGCCCAGAACCCCCACTCCATGGGCGTCGTCGAGCATGATGCCAAAATCGTGTTTTTGTCTCAGGGCAACGATGTCCGGCAGCGGAGCGATGTCCCCTTCCATGGAAAACACGCCATCGACGATCACCAGCTTGTTCTTATCCCTGCAGTTCTCAAGCAGCCTGTCGAGGTCCTGTGGGTCGTTATGCTGGAACTTCTTGATCTCACCATAGGAGAGCCGGCATCCATCCACAATGGACGCGTGGTTGAGCCGGTCGCTTATGGCCACCTCACCCCTACCCACCAGGGCGGAGATCACGCCGAGGTTGGTCTGGTATCCGGTGGCGTAAACCAGGGCGGCGTCCTTACGGAAGAAATCCGCCAGTTTTTCCTCCAGTTCGACGTGGATATCCAGCGTCCCGTTCAGGAACCGCGAACCGGCACAGCCGGTGCCGTACTTCATGACAGCATTGACCGCCGCTTCCTTGACCTTGGGATGGGAAGCGAGGCCCAGGTAGTTATTGGAACCGCACATGATGACCTCCTGGCCGTCCATGGTCACCACCGGATCCTGCTGTGACTGGATCACCCTGAAGTAGGGATAAATGCCCGCATTGCGCACAGCCTGCAGTTCTTCAAAATTGCTGCACTTATCGAAAATTCCCACTATATCCTCCTGCGAGACCTTTTCAGAGCCATTGAACCCTTTTGTACCACTCTGCTGTCTCCCTCAAACCGCCTGGCAGATCAACCTCCGCTTGAAAAGATAGTTCCCTGAAGGCCTTTTCGCTGCTGCATACCCAGCCGGTCGCAGCCAGTTCCCGCACCTTGTCCCGGTTGAACACCGGCATCCTGCCAGCCGTCCTGCCCAGAATCTCGGACACGCCTGCCGCGGCCCAGAGAAGCCACTGCGGCACAGGAAGGTTCCTCACTTGCCGGCCCAGGGTGGTTCCAAGATGATCCGCCAGGTCGGTGATCTGGACCGGTTCCCGATTGGCCAGGAAGTAAGTCTGCCCGCTCCGGCCTCTTTCGGACGCCTGAACGATCCCCGAAACCAGGTCCCGAACGTGTATCAGGCTGATGGAAACGCCGCCCCTGACCACCGGGAAGAATCCCCTCTTGGCCAGCTTAAAAAAGGCCAGGATCTCCCGGTCCCGAGGACCGTAAACCGCCGGTGGCCGAACGATAACGAGGGGCAGACCCATCATCTCCGTCAGGATCCTCTCACCCTCCAGTTTGCTTCTCCCGTAATCCGTCACTGGTGACGGTGGTGTATCCTCATCCGTAACCTGGCCTGTCCGGCTGGGTCCCGAGGCGGCCTGGCTTGATACGTAAATGACGACTCCGGGCGAATTCCGGCACGTCAGGACAGCTTCCCCGATGCTTCGACAGCCGCCGGCGTTAATCCGGGTATATTCCTCACGGCTGGCCGCGGCGGTTACGCCCGCCAGGTGAAAAACAGCGTCAGATCCATCCATCCCTTCTCTCAGGGCATCGGCCGAATCAAGATCTCCGCAGTGCAGGAGGACGGGCTTCCCCTCCAGCCACCCAAGCCTCTCAGGATCGCGCACCAGGCACCGCACCTCCTTGCCCTGCTCAATGAGGAGATCCACCAGGTGGCTGCCGATGAAACCCGTCCCCCCGGTGACGAAGCAGGTGCGGATATTCCTGTGGTGCATCGTTGAATCTAACATATCCCCATTTCAGCGGTCAATGAAGGGGATGATGAGCGGTATTGAGTACCAAGTACATAAGTATTCAGAATTCAGTATTAAACCATTAAGTACCAAGCACTCAGAACAGGGAACTGGGCCCTTATTGCTGGGCACGGCTTTAGTGGGCTTCGGCCCAGTTGCTTCCCCATCCGACATCGACAGTGAGGGGAACCCTCAGGCCGGCCACCCCCTCCATTTCAGCCCTGATAATGGCAGCGGCCTGGGTCACTTCACCCTCGGGAACCTCGAAGAGAAGTTCGTCGTGAACCTGGATGATCATCCTGGCACCGGGGACTTTCCCGGGAAGGGCATCGTGGAGGCCCAGCATGGCCACCTTGATCAGATCCGCGGCTGTCCCCTGTATGGGCGTATTGACAGCCATCCGTTCCCCCAACTGCCGAAGGTTAGGATTGGATGAGGTCAGCTCCGGGAGATATCTCCTGCGGTTCAGAAGGGTGGTGACATATCCCTTTTCCCTCGCCTCCTCCAGATTCCTGTCGATGTAGTCCTTGACCCCGGTGTAGGTATCGAAATACCCATCGATGATCCCGGCGGCCTCCTTCGGGGCGATACCGAGCTCCTTGGAAAGCCCGAAGGCGCTCATACCGTAGATGATCCCGAAATTGACCACCTTCGCCCGCCTTCTAAGCTCCGGATCCACCGGGTCCCCGGCTGCCCCGAGGACCTGCCTGGCAGTCCGTGTGTGGATATCCTCCTGGGCATTGAAGGCCTCTAAGAGATTGGAATCCTCGGACAGGTGGGCCAGGACACGCAGCTCAATCTGTGAATAGTCCGCGGAAAGGAGGACAGATCCCTGCGGAGCTATGAATGCCCCCCTGATCCGCCGGCCCATCTCCGTCCTCACCGGGATATTCTGGAGATTGGGGTCCGATGAGGACAGGCGCCCTGTGGCCGTGGCAGCCTGGTTGAAGGAAGTGTGTATCCTTCCTGTCTTCGGGTTCAACAGGGAGGGAAGGGCGTCCACATAGGTGGATTTGAGTTTGGACAGGCTCCTGTAATCAAGGATCATACCTGGCAGATGATGCCTGGAAGACAGCTCCAGGAGAACGTCACCGCTGGTGGAGTAGCCGGTTTTGGTCTTTTTTACCGGAGGCAGGCCCAGATCCCCGAAGAGGACCTCCGCCAACTGACGGGGAGAGTTGATGTTAAAGCTCCTGCCGGCCTCCCGGTGGATCTTCACCTCCAGGTCCGACAGCTGACTCCGGAGGATACCCGAGAGATCATCCAGCAGGTCTTTGTCGAGGCACACTCCGGCCATTTCCATGTCTGCCAGAACGCGAATGAGAGGCAGTTCCACATCCTTGAGAAGATCGATCATCCCGAGCTTCTCCACCTCCTCTGTGAGGTGGTCGGCCACCCTCAGGGTGACGTCCGCATCCTCGCAGGAATAGTCCGAGGCGATGTCAAGAGGGACCTCCGAGAACAGGATCCTCTTTCGGCCCTTTCGGGTGACATCGTCGTAGGTGATCATGGTGTGGTTGAGCACCTCCGAAGCGATCTCCGCCAGGCTATGGCTCCGCCGGGACGGATTGGCCAGGTAGGAAGCGAGCATGGTGTCACAATCGATGGTGGCGATATTCCAGCCCGCCCCGAGAAGAACCTTGAGGTCGTACTTGATATTCTGGCCTATGATCCTCATATCAGGATCGGAAAGGACAGGATCGAGGACCTCCCGCACCCTCTGAACAGGCAGTTGGGCAGGCGCCCCCAGGTAATGATGGCCCACCGGAATGTAGGCCGCCTTTCCTGGTTCCCACGAAAAGGAGATCCCGACCAGGTTGGCCCTCATTGGATCCCGGTTGTCGGTCTCAACATCCAGGGCAAATCGACCGGACCGCCTGAGATCTGAGGCCACCTGGACCAAACCACCATCATCCAGCACCAGGCCGTATCCTTCCCGGCCAAGGACTGAGTGAGGGACCAGGTCCTTGATGAGCCTGGTGAACTCAAGTTCTCCAAAAATCCTCCGCAGAACATCATCATCGGGATCCTGAGTCCTCAGATCCTCGAGGCCGGTTTCAAGACCCACATCCCTGACAAGGGTTACCAGCGAGAGGGCCATCCGCACCCTGTCTGCCTCCGTCTGGAGGTTTTGACCCAGCTTTCCACCCACCTCTTCACTGTGAGCGAGAACCTCCTCCAGGCCTCCGTACCTGGAGATGAGCTTGCCGGCCGTTTTGGGTCCGGCACCTGTTAGGCCGGGAACGTTGTCGCTGCTGTCTCCCATGAGGGCGAGGACATCAGGAACCTGTTCCGGGCTGACGCCGAACCTCTCCCGGACCCTCTTTTCATCCACACGGATGTCTTTCATGGTATCGAGCATCACCACTCGGGGCGAAACCAGCTGCATGAGGTCCTTGTCCGATGAGATGATCACCGTCGAATCCACCTGTCCGGCGAACCGATCCACCAGGGTGGCGATGATATCATCGGCTTCCACGCCGTCCATCCTCAGGACAGGGATCCTGAAGGCATCCATGACCTCCTCGATCCGCGGTATCTGGACCGTAAGATCATCAGGCATGGGTGGCCGGTTGGCTTTGTACTGGGGGTACCTCTCGTGACGGAAGGTCGGGCCCTTCGAATCCAGGACGATCGCCACATAATCCGGCCGATGATCCTTGAGGACCTTAAGGAGCATATTGACGAAACCGAAAACAGCGTTGGTGGGGAAACCGTCCCTGGTAGCCAGCCCCCGGATGGCATGGTAGGCCCGGTAGATGTACGAGCTGCCATCGATCAGGAAAAGGGTCCTCTTCACCTCCTGCGGTCTATCGGTCAATACACACTCCCGAACGTCACTGTTTATGGGAACTCCGGACCATTCCGCGAACGGTTTTTCCGGAATGAGGAATAGTCGAGGAGGAAGGTGAGGAGAACTTCCTCTTCTTTTATCCTTCTGTATCCTTCCTTCTGGATTCTAGACGATGGTGATCCAGTCCCGGTGCCGTGCATCCTCACCGTGGACAACTTTGAAATAGGCGTCCTGTATGGCCCTGGTCACCGGACCGGGTTTCCCTTGCCCGATGGTCCTGTCGTCCACCTCCCGGATCGGGGTGATCTCCGCTGCGGTTCCTGTGAAGAAGGCCTCGTCGGCGGTATACAGCTCATCCCTGGTGAAGCGGTCCTCCGTGACCTCGTACCCCATCTCTTCAGCCAGGACCAGCACCGTATCCCTGGTGATCCCGTTGAGGACGGAGGTCAGGGAAGTTGTTTTTATCCGCCCGTCCCTGACGACAAACAGGTTTTCACCGCTCCCCTCGCTGATGTAACCGTCGGTATCGAGCATGATCGTCTCGTTATAGCCTGCCTGGATAGCCTCTCTTTTGGCCAGTATCGAGTTGACGTATGCACCGTTGATCTTCGCCTTGGTCATCACGGCGTTGACATGATTCCTCGAAAAGGAGGCGATCTTCGTCCGGACTCCCTTCTTGAGACCCTCCTCTCCCAGGTACGCGCCCCAGGCCCAGGTGGCGATAAACACGCCCACGGGATGATCATCGGTGACCAGGAGACCCATTGGACCATCCTTGAGGTAAACCACCGGCCGGATGTAACCGTCCTCCAGGCCGTTGATCCGGACCACCTCAACATGGGCGTCCCAGAGGGTCTCCCAGTCGTAGGGGACCTTGATCCGGCAGATGAGACAGGAGTCGTACAGTCGCCTGATGTGTTCCTGGAGCCGGAAGATACCTGGTCCCTCTGGAGTCCGGTAAAAGCGGATCCCTTCGAAGACACCGAGACCATAGTGGAGAGTGTGGGTCAGGACGTGGACATTGGCGTCAGCCCAATCGACCATCTCGCCGTTCATCCAGATCTTTGCAACCGGCGTAACCATGATTGCTCCTCTCAGGTATCAGGCCATTAATGGCTGTGCAGTGGCAAATCCGGGCCCGGGCCAACCCTAGGGTTGGCCATCTGGCCCCAGAAGGTCTCCCTCTATCGATGCCATCAGAGAATCGAAGAGTATCCTCACTTTTTCCCTGCTCGCCCTGATCTCCTCCAGGAAGTGCGCCGCCGTTCGACCATCCCTCAGATAGCCTAATCTCTTTGCCAAATACTGGACCTTCTCTCTGTCCGAGGGGATCCTGTGATCCGAACGGTCCTGGTAGATTTGGGATCGATTTTCGATTTCCCTGTAGAAGATATAAGCGAGGCGCAAGGTATTATACTGGATTTCATTGACAAGTCCAGCCTGCTTAAGGGCCGAAAGAGCCTGAAGGGTGGACTGTGTCCGAAGGGAAGGCCGACCTCCTCCATGGGCAAGCTGAAGGGCCTGAACGACGAATTCGATATCCACCAGTCCTCCGGGCCCCGTTTTGATATCGAAGAACCCGCCCTTGGCTTCCTCGGCGATCTCTCTCTCCATACGCTCCCTGATGCGAAGGATCTCCCTGAGATGTTCAACGGTAAATTCCTGCGCGTAGGCCAGTTCGGAGATCATCTGATCCACCCGCTGGGCAAACCCCTCGGTGCCGGCCACCATGCGCGCCTTGGTGAGGGCCTGGCGCTCCCAGACCATTGCCCTTTCCCGATGGTATCGGCCAAAGGCCTCCAACGTGCTGACCAGGGGGCCGGCATGGCCCGAGGGCCGCAATCTCATGTCGATCCGGTAGAGGACCCCTTCGGCGGTCGCACTGGTCAGGATGGTGATCACCCGCTGGGCAACGCGTGTGAAATGATCCCTGCTCTCTTCCTCTCCATCAAACAGAAAGATCAGGTCCAGGTCGGAACTGTAATTCATCTCCCTGCCGCCCGCTGTGCCCATAGCCACAATACCAAAGGCTCCATCGCCCCCCCCGGTCCTTTCCGTGACATCCCGGACAGCCATCCTCATAACCGCCCCGAGCAAAGCCTCGGCAAGGTCCGTCAATTCGCTGTTGATATCCGTGATCTCCTTAAGCCCGAGGAGATCCCCCAAGCCGACCCTCAAGATCTCACTGCTTCTATATCTTCTCAGCATCATGAGTTCATCCTCGAATGAGGGGCTCGAAGCCAGGATAGCGGTGACCTCCTCGGCCATCTCCTCCCGAGGCTTGGCCATGGAAAGATCCATGCCCGAAACCATGAGGTCCAGCAGGTCGGGCTGATGAATGAGATGGCGGGACAGGAAAGAGCTGGACCCGAACAGGACGGCCAGGAGCCTGATCGATTCGGGGTGGTCTGCCAGCATGGAGTAATAGGATGCCCTTGCCCCCACCCGGTTGATGAACCGATTGAGGTTCACCAGGACCGCATCGGGATCTGGAACCATCCGTAATTCAGCCAGCAGTCTCGGCGCGATCTGGCGGATGAGATGACGACAGGTATCTGTGAGGTGATCGTGCTCAGGACCATCCCTCAACATGATCAAGTTCCGGTATCCGGCTTCAGGATCCGCGAACCCGGCTGCCCTCAATTCGGCGACAGCCTCCTCCCGGGGGAGGGACTCTTTGAGGATATTGGGTACCTCATCAACGGTCCCGGATGCCGCCGGACGGCTGGAGGAAAAAAGCCTCTCGTAGCAGAACCTTACCCCGTCGGTTATTCTGGTCAGTTGTGCCTCCAGTCCTTCCCTGTCACCCCTGCCCTCCCGCCGGTACCCCATGACATAGGCGAGCCCGGCCAGTTCATCGACGCCCTTCGGCAGGGTGTGGGTCTGGCGCTCCTCCACCAACTGAACCCGGTGTTCCACTGTGCGGAGAAACACATATGCCTCCCTGAGAAATTCCGCATCCCGCTCTGATAGGAAGCCGTTCTTCATCAGCCTGTCCAGAGCCCGAAGGGTGTTCCTCTCCCGAATGGCCGGGGTCCTTCCTCCGTGTATCAACTGCAGGCTCTGGACGAGGAATTCTATCTCCCGGATCCCGCCCCGCCCGAGTTTAATGTCCCGCACGCCACGATAGTCCTCCCCCACGTGACGGTCGATCTTGTCTTTCAGGACACTGATCTCCTCCAGGGCCGAGTAGTCGAGGTGCCGGCGATAGGTAAAAGGAAGCATAAGCTCGAGGAATTCCTCTCCCAGGCGCCTGTCTCCACCTATGGGTTTCGCCTTCAGCAGAGCGAGGCGGTCGGTGGTCTTTCCCCAGGACTGGTAGTAGACCTCAAGGCTGGGCAAGGAATAGGCTATCTCACCCTGCTCTCCCTCCGGCCGCAGCCGGAGATCGACCCGGAACACAATGCCATCCTCGGTTCGGTCGTTCAGAAGCCCGGTGACCGTCTCCCCCAACCTGACGAAAAAACGGTGAGCGTCGATGGAGTCCCTGTAACCGCCTCCTCCCGACGCGCGTCCGGTGGTCATTCCCTCATGGGACGAGTAGAGAAAGAACAGGTCGACATCCGAGCTGTAGTTAAGCTCCTCCCCCCCGAGTTTGCCCAGGCCAAGGACGCAGAACTTCCCTGGCCGGGTGACCCCCCGGTCGGTTACCTGAAGGGGGACCCCGTGCTTCTCCCTCAGAACCTCGTAGGCGGTCTCAACGGCAGCGTCGATGGATGCCTCGGCAAGGTTCGAGATATCGTGGACGGTCTCCGTCAGATCGGACTGTTCGAGAAGATCTCTGATACCGATACGGAGCATCTCCCGGTATTTGTTCTGCCTGAGGATGCACTTCGCCTCCTCCAGACCGACACCCTGAGGAAGGCGTTCGGCCAGGTCCGACCTCATGGACGAGGAATATCGGATGCCGGAAAGACCGGCATTTCTCATCAGCCAGATATAATCTCCTGGGGATCGGACGATAAGCGAGGAAAGGAAGTTGCTGTAACCGAGGATGGCCAGAAGGGACCTCAACGCCTCCTGATCCTCGAGGAGGGAAAAAAAGTTTGCATCCTCCACCATGGTGAGGACTCTCCCGAGGCGATTCAGAGCTGATTGGGGATCCGCGGTCTCGAGGCACCCTCTGACGCAGGCCTCGGGGAAGCTCTCCGGGAGACCACGGCCTCTGGCGGAGTCAATGATGGAATCGATCAGGGAGCGCAAGGACCCGGGATCGGCAAGGCGGCCGCTCCTCCTGACAATTTCGATGAGGGAGTCAGGAGTGTTCTCAGGCATACCAGCCTACCCTGCCTTGAGCATAACGTCCAGACCCTGCCCCAGAGGCGGGTGGACGACCCCCATCTCGGTCACAATAGCGGTCACCAGTTCCGCCGGGGTGACATCGAAGGCGGGGTTGTAGACGGAAATTCCCACCGGCGCCCAGATTTCGCGACCATACCCCAGGACCTCGTCCGGGTCCCTCTCCTCGATGGGGATCGATTGCCCCGAAGACAGTTCCATGTCGATGGTGGACGTGGGAGCCGCAACCACAAAGGGAATGTTGTGTCGCTTGGCCAGGACAGCGACACTGTAGGTGCCGATCTTGTTGGCGACATCTCCGTTGGCCGCGATCCTGTCCGCCCCCACCACCACCAGATCCACCTCTCCTGATGCCATGACGGCACCGGCCATATTGTCCGTGATCAGGGTGGCCGGGATTCCCTCCTGAAGCATCTCCCAGGCCGTTAGCCTTGCTCCCTGGAGAACCGGCCGGGTCTCATCAACCCACACCATGGAGATCTTTCCCTGAGTGAAGGCCGATCGGATGACACCGAGGGCCGTTCCATAACCGGCTGTGGCGAGAGCCCCCGCGTTACAGTGGGTCAGGACCTTCGCCCTGTTGGGGACCAATCCGGCTCCCAGGTCACCCATGCGCCGGCAGGACTGGAGATCCTCCTCGAGGATGGACACAGCCTCCCTCTCCAGAGCGGCCCTGAGATCCTCACATGTGTCTGCTTCAGGATCGGTGAGGACCTCTTTCATCCTGTCGAGGGCCCAGAAAAGGTTCACCGCCGTGGGCCTGGTGGCGGCAAGTACATCCACGGCTTCAGACACATGGGTTGACATCTCCCCTCTGTCAGAACCGGCATATTGGTAGGCTGCGATTGCCGTGCCGAAGGCTGCCGTGCATCCGATAGCCGGTGCTCCCCGGACCACCAGGGTACGGATGGCCTCGGCCACCTCTCCGGCATCACTGTACTCCCGGTGGATCTCCTCGGCAGGCAGAAGGGACTGGTCTAAAAGGATCAGTGTCTTTCGGTCATGATCCCATTGAATTGGCTGGATAGCGCTCAAATCATATCCTCACAACGCACGATTGGGAGCTTGGGTGAGCGGGCGAGTGGGTGAAAAAGCTCTAATCATGGACAGTTTCTCACCATCTCCCCTTCCCCCTTCTCCCCTTCTTATTTGGAAAGCAAATTCCGCAGTATTTCGTTAACGAGTTTGGGATTCGCTTTCCCCTTAGTGGCCTTCATCACCTGGCCGACAAGAAACGCCAGGACCTTCTCCTTTCCCGCCCTGAACTGCTCGACCTCCTGAGGGTGGCTGTCGAGGACCGTCTGGACCTCCCGGTAAATGGCCTCCTCATCGGAGACCTGGGCCAGCCCCTTTTCCTCGACAACCCTCTCCGGATCCCTGCCCGAGTTGAAAACCTCTTCGAAAACCGTTTTGGCCGCGGATGTGGACAGGGTCTGGTCCTCCACAAGGGTGATAATTCCGGCAACCTGGTCGGGCCTGATCTTCGCACCCTTCATCCCCTTATCCTTGACTAACCGGCTGTACTCCCCCATGACCCAATTGCTCGCCGACTTCGGCTTCGCTCCTGCCTGAACGACAGCCTCAAAAAAGTCAGCGGTTTCCCTGTCGCTGGTGAGGACCTCAGCATCATACCGGGGAAGGTCCATGTCGGAGACAAACCGTTCGATCATGTCGCTTCTCAGTTCCGGGAGATCGGCCCTGACGCTTTCTATCCATTGCTCATCGATCCGAAGGGGCACCAGGTCGGGCTCCGGAAAATAACGATAGTCGTGCGCTTCCTCCTTGCCCCTCATGCTGGAGGTGACACCGCGATCTGAATCGAAAAGTCTCGTCTCCTGGATGACCCGCCCACCACCCTCAACTATCTCGATCTGACGTTCGATCTCGTACTCCAGGGCCTGCTGGAGGAACCGGAAGGAGTTCATGTTCTTGATCTCCGCTCTGGTACCAAAGATCTTCGATCCCTTTGGCATCACCGAGATGTTGGCATCGCAGCGAAGGGATCCCTCCTCCATGTTGCCGTCGCATATCCCCAGGAAGACCACAATGTCCCTTAGGGTCTGCATATAGATGCGGGCTTCCTCAGGGGATCGGATATCGGGTTCGCTGACGATCTCGATGAGGGGCACACAGGCCCGGTTCAGGTCCACGAAGCTGGACCTGGAGGTGTCGAAGGCGCCCTCGTGGACCAGCTTGCCGGCATCCTCCTCCATGTGGATTCGGGTGATCCCGATGCGCCTGATCCCGCCGTTGATCGGGATCTCGATCCATCCGTCCTCACAGATGGGGTCCTCGTACTGGCTGATCTGATAACCCTTGGGCAGATCGGGATAGAAGTAGTTCTTTCTGGCAAAGATGCTCTGTTCCGAGATCCGGCAGTGGGTGGCAAGCCCCATCATGATAGTGTACTCCACCACCTTCCTGTTAAGAACGGGCAGGACTCCCGGCATCCCCAGGCAGACGGGACAGGTGTTGGAATTGGGTTCCTCTCCGAACCGGGTGCTGCAACCACAGAATAGCTTGGTGTTGGTCTTCAGCTGGGCGTGGACCTCAAGACCGATGACCGCCTCAAAATCCATTTCTCGCTCCACTCAAAATGGAATTCCAAATTTCAAATTCCAGATTCAAAGTATCTTGAATTTTAAACCTGGAATCTTGAATTATGTTCACAATGGGCATTCCGGAAACTCCCCCCTCTCCTGCTCGTAGGCGTAGGCCACATTGAGCATCCTCTCCTCCTCGAAGGGAGGAGAGATGATCTGGACGCCAACCGGAAGACCCGCGGAGGTCAGGCCGGAGGGAACGGAAACGGCCGCCACACCGGAGATGTTGGCCGGGATGGTGTAGGTGTCGGAAAGATACATCTGCAGGGGATCATCCACCTTCTCACCAATGGGAAAAGCCGCCGTCGGCGCTGTGGGTGCCAAGAGAACGTCCACATTCGAGAAAGCCTCTTCCATCTCACGGCGGATAAGGGTTCTGACCCGCTGGGCCTTTCCGTAGTAGGCATCGTAGTACCCGGCCGACAGGGCGAATGTTCCCAGCATGATACGCCTCTGCACCTCGGGACCAAAGCCCTGGCTCCGGGATCTCTTGTACATATCCATAAGACTGTCCGCGTCAGGGACCCGGACGCCGTATCTGACGGCGTCGTAACGGGCCAGATTGGACGAGGCTTCAGCGGGGGCGATAATATAATAGGTGGCAACGGCGTACTTGGTGCTGGGAAGGGACACCGGCACCAGTTCCATACCCCTCTTTTCCAGGGCGGCCGCTGCCCCGCGAACCAGCTCCTCCACCTCACCGTCCAGCCCCTTCCCGAAATATTCCTCAGGCAGACCCACCTTCATCCCCTCCACCTGTCCGTCCAGCAGGGATGGGTAGGCGGGGACCGGAACGTCGACGGAGGTTGAATCGGCCGGATCGTGTCCCGCGACAGCCTCGAGGAGAATAGCACAGTCCGTTACATCACGGGCCAGCGGACCGACCTGGTCGAGGGAGGAGGCAAAGGCGATGACACCGTAACGGCTGACCCTGCCGTAGGTTGGCTTCATTCCCACGACACCGCAGTGTGATGCCGGCTGCCGGATAGATCCACCGGTATCCGTACCCAAAGCGCCGACGGACTCTCCGGCCGCGACTGAGGCCGCCGACCCCCCCGATGATCCTCCCGGCACCCGTTCCGTATCCCAGGGGTTCCGGGTCGGAAAGAAACCGGAATTCTCGTTGGAGGATCCCATGGCGAATTCGTCCATGTTGAGCTTGCCGGTGATGACCGCGCCGGACTCCCTGAGACGTTTCACCGGAGTTCCGTCGTAAGGGGCGATGAAGTTCTCGAGGATTTTTGAGGCGCAGGTCGTCCGGGTTCCCTCCGTGAGGAAGATATCCTTGACGGCCACGGGTATCCCGTCGAGAGCACCGATAAAATCACCCTTCCGGTACCTCTCATCTGAAATGCCGGCCGCTTCCATGGCCGCCTCTTCGGTAAGAGTGATATAGGCCCGGACGCGATCGTCCACCTCTCTGATTCGGTTAAAGACGCTCTCGGTGATCTGGGTGGAGGAGACCTCACCCGACTTCATTTTACTGTGAAGTTCATGGATG
>JBFFDD010000038.1:0-14736 GCA_041559575.1 bacterium | reverse complement strand
TCTGTTCTTCTCCCCCTCGCCCATCCGCCCTGTCCTGAGCAAGCGAAGCGCGTCGAAGGGCCCTCTCGCCCTGTCGTAGAGTTTCCCCCCTTTCCACTGCGCCCGACGGGCGCCTCTCCTTTCCTCGCGTCTCAAGATCCAGGTTCCGAGTTTCGGGTTTCAAGTATCGAACTGTGAACTTCAAACCTCAAACGGCAAACTTCAAACCCCCTTCCCCACCCATCTTCTGCTAAACTTTTATACATAGGGGATTGCGGCCGCTTTTCCTTAGGAGGGGCTACAGATGCCGGCTGCCCATCGGCGCACCACCCTCTTGGATCTGGCCATTGTCCTTTCGGACGTCATGGACATGGTCAGCCCCCTCGTCCACGACCACCAGAAGAAAACCGCCTACATCGCCCTGCGCCTTGGGGAGGAATACGGCCTCGGTGAGCCTGAATTGATGGAACTGGCCCTTGCCGGACTGATCCACGACATCGGCGCCTTTTCCCTCCAGGATCGGCTGGACACCCTGGACTTCGAGTTCGATGACCCTCACCGTCACGCCCGTCTCGGATATCAACTGATCAAGGGTTTCCAACCCCTGGGCAAGGAGGCCGTCATCGTCCTCTATCATCATGTCCCGTGGGAGGTTCCGGGATACGGGGAGCCGGACGGCAGGCAGGTGCCCGCTCAGAGCCATATCCTTCACCTCGCCGACCGGATCGCCATCCTGATGGACAGCGACAGGGACATCCTTGAGCAGGTGGTTCCCATCACCGACATGGTCATGGGGCGGATGGGGACGACCTTCATGCCGGACCTGTCCAAGCCCCTGATGAACGTGGCCCTCAGCGAGTCATTCTGGCTCAACGCGGCGTCACCCTTCCTCGATGCCCGCCTGCGGGAGAGGGTGAGCGACGGTGCACGGGAACTGGGATCCGATGACCTGCCCGCCCTGGCCCACATGTTGTCCGAGATCATCGATTTCCGGAGTCACTACACGGCCACCCACTCGTGCGGGGTGGCCGCCACAGCCGAGGCTCTGGCCAGGGCCCTGGATCTTCCCGAGGAGGACTGCCGCCTCATGGGGATCGCCGGACAGCTTCACGACATGGGCAAGCTGGCGGTGCCTTCTGAGATCATCGAGAAACCAGCCCGGTTGTCCGAGGACGAATACCACGTCATGATGGATCATCCCCGCAGGGCCGAGAGGATCCTGGAAGCCCTGCCGGAACTGGGCGAAGCCAGCCGGTGGATCTCCCAGCACCACGAGCGCCTCGACGGCAGCGGGTACCCCCGCCACCGCGGAGGGGAGGAGATAATTCTCGGGTCACGCATCCTGGCTGTGGCGGATGTATTCACAGCCCTAACCGAGGACAGACCATACCGGAAGGGCATGGTGGACACCAGGCCCATGAACTTTCTGTGGGACCTGGCGGAAAACCACCAGCTGGACCTGGACGTCATCTGGGCCCTGGAGTCGAAGTTCTTCGATCTCTGCGAACTGCGAAGGGATGTCCAGCAGGCGGCCTGCTCCAGGTACGACCAGATGATCAAGCCTTTCAGAGAGGTTTCAGAGCAGTAGGGGAAAGGATAAAGGATCAAGTGGAAAGAGAATTTCTTTAACCCTTATTCTTTAACCTTTAGCCTTTCTTTTTCCAATTTCAAATCCCTAATTGTTTCTTTCATACCGATTGATCATGTACTCCGTATACCGTGACCGGATCTGCTGGTTGGCCAGGGCCTGTTTGACGGGAGGCAGCCTGAATATCACACCGAGCACCGCTGCCAGGGCCCGGTGAGAGAACAGGACCCGGTTGTCGAAGATCAGGTTCTGGAGCTTTCCCCGTTCGATGGCCATGTACACCGCCCGATGGACCGAGTCCAGGGGCGTGATGACCCTCTCCTGCCGGGCGACCATGGAAAGGGCCGCCCGAGAGCAGTTCCTCACACACACACCGCACCCGAGGCATAGATCATGGTTCAGCCTGGCCGCCCTCCGGTTCGGATTATGGGGGTCGTTGTACGATACCATGGCCATGGCTTCCACCGGACAGACGGCGGCGCATTTGCCGCACCCGTTGCATTCGGCCTCAGCCAGATCGGGAATAAAATTGGTGGTGTGCACAGGGTTGAGGATTCCGAACCTGCGGGCGGCGACCATCGCCTCGCAGCAGCAGCCGCAGCAGTTGCAGATAAAACCCACTCCCCTCTGCACGTTTTCCCCGAACTGAACCAGATCACTCTCGTAAGCCTCCTGCAGCAGATCCCTGGCTTCCGGCTTTTCCGCCTCCCGGGCGATACCGTGCCGGGTCAGGGATGCGGCCGTGGTGTTGAAGGTCATACAGATTTTCATCGGCGCGCCGCACGCCCTGTCAAGATGCTCCATCTTGTGTCGGCAGTAGCAGATACCGATCCCTATGTGGCGGGCGGTGTCGATGATGTGGCTGGCGCGCTCGTAATCGAGGACGGTGAGGCTGTTGTCCCCGTGGAGAACCGGCTCGTGGACAAAGACCCGTCCCAGTTGGGTTTCGCCGTCGGTGAACAGGTCCCGGATGAAATCCTCCTCCACGTTCAGGTACTGGTAGAAAAGTTCGGACAGGAGCCTCTGGTCGATGTCCTTCCGTACCCTCATCAGGGAGAACTCGAAGAATCCGGCCATGGGCGGGGGAAGAACGTAGTGCATCTGACCGTTCTGCTCCATGTCCACCAGGATCCCCCGCCCGGCCAGCTCCTCGAGGACCTTCCGGGCTTCTGTTATATTCATCTTCCAGACACGGGCAGCCTTTTCGGCATCGAAGGGCCTGATGGGCAGGAGGGAGGCGAGCTCGGCTTCCCGTTCGGAGAACAACGTCTCCAGGATCCGGTACAGGAGCCGGGACGGGGCCGCGCCCTGGGGGTAGCGGTTGATCCGCTCGACGAGCCTTGAGTAGGCCGATCTGGGTGTGTTGTGGGCCATGACGGTTACTTCAAGATTAAAGGATAAAGGGGAAAGGATAAAGGGGGAATACCGGTGGCAGAGTGTCGGGGTAACGGGGTGACGGGGAGAAATAGATAATAGATAATGGAAAATAGAGAAATCGGGGGAAAACCCCTGGGGTCAGTTCTCGCTTTCCGCACAAAGAACGGAGACCTGGACCTCGTCCTGGAAACAAGCTTTTATCGTCAGTTCCACCACCAGGACCAGGTCTGAGACGAGGTCAAGACCCTGGTACTGAACTCACTTCCCCCCTCCGTGGCCCTCTGTGGGTCGTGCGGCCTCCCAGGGAGCCGCCTCTCTGTCCTCTGTGGTAAATTCTTCTCGTCTGGATTCTTCGCTGAATCGATCAGTCGAAAAGTCGTAAATTCGAGCGTACCAGCCATCAGTTAGACTTTCCGACAATGCGAATGTGCCGGTTCTTCGTTGAGTCGATCAGTCGAAAAGTCGTAAAGTCGAGCGTACCAGCTCTCAGTTCCCAGTCCTTCGCTCAAAGCAAAACCGGCCGCCCCGTCCCGGGGGCAGCCGGTTTTCCCTTCCTTGAAATAGAAGGGACGAGTTACAGGACTGCTCGAGGATCAATCGTCGTCGCCCTCGTCACCGTCGTCGCCGCCCTCGTCCTCACCTTCGTCTTCGCCTTCATCGCCACCTTCGTCATCTCCCTCGTCGCCTTCGCTCTCGTCCTCATCGCCGTCCTCGTCACCGCTATCGTCGTCCTCGCCCAGATCCTCCCCGTCCCCATCGTCATCCAGATCATCTTCGCCGTCGTCATCGTAAAGGGCTTCCAGGGCTTCCTCGACATCCTCGCCGCTCGGGTCGGCAGTCAGGGAGTCCTCCAGCGCCTGAAGGATGGTCCCTTCGTCGACGCCGGCGCCCCGGGCCTCGGCCAGATACTCGAGGGCTTCGGCCTGGTGCTCCGGGTCGGATATGCCGCCGATCAACTCCTCGGCCGTCGCGGCGATCACCGGCCCGGCCAACAGGGCCAGCGACAGGCCTGCCGCCATCACGAGAACCGCTGTCCTCTTCAATGTTTTTTCCATGGTATTTTCCTCCTTCTTAATTGACGGGATCACACGATCTCCAATTCTCCAATTCTCCAATTTCCAATCTCCAATCTCCATACCCTCAATACCAGTCGTCTGAGCTGTGGGTCTTGTTGTGGCAGACCCCGGTGCAGGTCACCTGGGTCGGGGTCCGGTCAGTGGTCAGGGGAACGTCCAGGAAGGCCGGAACCGGGTAATAGTGATCCAGGCCCGACCCGCTTCCCTGGGTACCGTGACAGTCGGTGCAGATCGAACCGTGATCTCCACCATGCCTCCCCCGGCGGTTGGGGAACTGGTTGCCCACCGGTGACCGGCCATCGGGCGGATCCTCGTGGCAGCTGGTGCATGCCGGGTACTGGTAGGGGCTTCCGCCCAGGTGGCAGGCGTCGCACGCCGTGGCGTCCACATCCGGCTGGGGACCGCTGATGGCGTGGCAGCCGGAACACACCGAGTTAAAATCCGCCTCGGCTGAGGCATCGACATAGTGGGACACATAGGGTGCCGCATGGGCGGCTCCGTGACAGAGGGTGTTGTTGAAACAGCCCGGATCGGCACTCGGCGGCACCGGCACCGGATCGGAAAGCCTCTGATCCCCCAGGTGGCAGAGGCCGCACTCCGGGGCGTTGCCGGTGTCGGTGTCCCTGTGGGTCGGCGCCGCCTCACTCTCCCACCTGACGTCCGAAGGATGGGGAAGGTCCTGCTGGTGGCAGGCGGACAGCGAGCGGCACGAAACCAGGGAGTTTCCCCCGGCAAAATCATCCCCGTGACAGACCCGGCAGGAACCGAAGCCGGTCGAGGTCCCGGGGGCCGCCTTGGCCGCGGCCCCGTGCAGGTCCGGTGTCTCCCAATCGGGATCGGGATGGGTGACGTGACAGTTGTGGCAGAACGGATCGTACCCGAAGCTGTTGTTGATCTCGTGGCAGATGACGCAGACGTCCCTTTCGGGTGTGACAAAAAGGGTGTGATCGGTTCCGGTGGTGGAGTGCGCGTAGGACGACCCGGTCGGCACCCGTTGGGTGCCGTCCTCGCTGAAGTGGCAGTCCAGGCAGTTGTACCCAGGGGGTGTCAGGGGATCAGCGGGATCGTGGCACAGATAGCAGGAGACCGGATCACCGCTGTAGGCTGACCCGTGGAAGTCCGCTGACAGCTTGTCAAGAAGGCCCTCGGCATGGAAGGCCGGGCCGCTGGCATGGCAGGTCACCAGACCGTTGAAGGTGGCCGAAAAACACGACGGGGCGTTGGGAGCGCCGCGCAGGTCGTCCCCGTGACAATCGGTGCACCTCGACCCATCGGGAAGGGCATAGGTCCCGTGGCCGGCGATCCACCCGGAGGGGTGCCTGCCGTCGGCCCCTACCAGACTGAGGGGTGAGTCCTGGTTGGCGGTGGAGCAGTTGAGAATTCCTGAAGAGAAAGCCACTACCATTAATCCAAAAAGGAATGTTTTCCGTAACATTGGATGTCTCCTTCAATCGGTGTCGATATCTCCTCTTCCGTAATTCAGTTTCCAGTTTCGCAACCTCTGACCCTGGATTTTCCTCTGCGCAACCCTGCGTACTCTGCGGTAAATTCTCATTGTCAGTGCTCAGTGACACACCGCGCACTTGTCGTTATTCCTTCTCCCGTGGCATCCCACGCACGACCCGGGATCCACCCGGCCGTCGATCTGATGCTGGACCAGGTAATCCCCCCTGTGGGGCATGGCGAGGTCGGGCCGGTTGCCCTGCCGTATGCCCGGCTTCAGTTCCTCATCGGCCGCGTGGCAGGTCTGGCAGAAATCCACCCTGTGGCAGGACGCGCACAGGTTCTGGTCCCGGGAGGAGTAAAGGCCATGCTGCCGGAGGAAAACGGAGGTGTGGACAAAGGACCCGTAGGGTTTCAGAGCTCCTGAGTTCTCGTCCTCATGGCACTCCAGGCAGTTGGCCCATCCCGTTCCCAGTTCCTCGGGGTGCCTCGCCGGAACCGACTCCTTTTTAGACAGGGCCGCACAGCCGGCGGCGGTAAGAAGGCCGGCCACCAGCAGCAAAACGCAGATTCCGATTCTCATTTGACTCATCCCTTGGGATCTCATAATCCGACCTCCGCCCGCAGAAGCACCGCCAGGTCCTCATCGAAGTTGGGGCTCTCGGTGTACCGGATATCTCCCGACACCCTCAGGCCCTTACCGAAGCTCCGGCCCGCCGAGCCAACCACCTGGATCGCCGAATCCTCCCCGTTGATCGGCAGCTCATAGGACTGGGCCAGAGCGTCAACGGTGAATTTCCAGTTTCCCAGAGAGGTCATGACGTAACAGCGAAGCTGGCTGTATTCGTTTTCCGGCAGATCGGCCGACTGGACGGCAGCCGACAGGCCCGCCCCGTCAAGAAACCCCCCGGCAAGGAACCGTAATCCCAGCTCCGCGCGGCTGGCGTCACCGGGGTCGCTTTTCTCGTGGCTGACATTCCGGATGCCGGCCTGGAGGGTCGAATCGTCGCTTAACCTCCAATCCAGATCGGCGAAAACCGTCGTCACCTCATCGTCCGGGTCCAGGGTGGAGAACCCGAAGGCTGAGTTGAGGGCCGATTGGAAGAGGTCCCCGTACCGGTATCCCTCACCGCCCACGCCCAGGTCCAGGGAGTTCCCGGCCGAGATCCTGGCCGTCAGGCGGTAGCTGGCCAGAGCCGAGGTGGAGACGTTGTAGAGTCCACGGCCCAGGATCTCCAATCCCTCTCCCGGACGGAACCACAGGTCGCCCCCCATCTCCTCCCGATCGTCGCCACTGAAATCCCCGTCCTCCGTCAGGTAGCTCAGGCCGACCTCGGCCACGCCGGGAAGGGAATAGGACACCCGGCCCCCCGCCACCGAATCCCCCTCGTCGTCAGCGGTGATGGAGTTCTCCACCGGGCTGCCGCCGAACAGGGCCGCCCCGAAACCGGCCCTCGCCGAACCCTTGAGGAACACCCCGTCCACCGTCTCGGTCGCGGTTCCCTCGCTGAGGAAGAAACGCCCCACCCTCGCCTGTCCGTTGCCCACCGGATGGTTGTAATTGGCGTAGGCGCTGGAAAGAGCACCACCGGAACCGTTGTCGATCTCATCTCCCAGGTCCACCCTTCCCCACCCGTAGAGATGAAGGGACCACTCGGGCCGGGTCACCTCCCACAGGTCGAGGGACAGGTACTCGTAAAGGGGGGCGTACTGAAGATCGTCGCCGAGGGCCTGCTCACGCTCGAAGACGTGGAGGTAGGTTGTGGATGAGGCCTCGTAATCGGCAGCCGTCGCAGGTTGGATGGACAGTATCAGGGCAAGGGCTACTGTTATTCCTGACCCTGGCAGGCGGAAACGAAGATTCCTTTTAATTGAATTCATCTTCCCTCTCAGCCCTCTCTTGAATGAGTGCTCCACTTTAGTGAAAGGATAACGGTTCCCCGGCTGCAACACTTTGCCGGGGAACCGGTGGGAAAATTAATCGTCCAGTTCCATCCTGTCGGCGGTGAAGGTCCCGGCTCCGTCATAGGAACCCCTGGCCTTGACCAACCTGCCGTCCTGGAGATTGGCGAAGAAAGTAGCCCGGTCGATGGGGGTCTCCTCACCAAGGCGGTACTCCACAGCGGCTGACTCCACGACGGTAACTCCGACGATGACGAACGGACCCGGTGTGACCGGGACACCGGACGCCGGGCCCTTGAGAATGACCCTGGAGGAATCGGCGTCGTCGTTGTCCCTCTCGACCCGGGTGGCGGTAAGCGCGCCGGAAGTGTCAATGGAAGCCTCGACACGGAGCCAGTCCGTAGTTGGGGCGATGGCGTCGATGGCCCCGGCATTAAAGGGATCAACGCCTCCCGATTGGTCCTCGAATTCCGTCGTCCCGTCGTAATCGACCGTGATCCCGAGGATGGTCAGGGTTTGAGTCGAGGTGTCGACCGCCTCCACAAAAGCTTCGATCCGGACGTCGTCCTCTATTTCAAACTCCACCTCACGGGCAACCAGGACCAGTTCGCCCGATCTGTCCTCGAGCCGCCCCTCCACCTCGACCTCCACGTCCAATGCTATATCTGCCCTGGTTCCGTCCCGGAACTGGGCCGTAGTAGCGTCGACCCGGATACCGTTGATCACGAAGTCCGTTGAGGAGGCCACCGAACTGATAAAGCCCTCGAGTTCCAGAAGGTCCCCGGCATCGCCGGCGGCCAGTTCCTCGAACTCGATCCTGTCGGCAACCAGGCCGTCGGCGGGGTCATCGTCACCCTTGACCTCGACGAGGCGACCTTCGGCCAGGTCACCGGCCGATCCGTTGTCGAAAACGGTCGTGGTATCGTAGGTGACGGACAGGGCGCCGATGTCGAATGTCCCGGATGGTGTGTCCAGGTTGGCCACCAGACCCTGAACTTCCAGGACATGCCCGGGTATCGTGACGCCCGTCTTCTTCTCCACCCGTGTGGCCACGATCTGGAAGCTGGAATCGGGCAGCCCGTACACCTCCACCACGTCACCCTGGATCAGCTGGTCAGGGGTGAGAGATCCCCCGCCCGAGATCTCGAAGTATGTCGAACTGGTGTACAGAACCGTCTGGCCCATAACCATGATGATCCTGTCGATAGTGTCCACCGGTGCGGAGATGGGGCCCTCGACAAGGCTGTCGACCTCCACCTCTGTGGCGGTACCTGAAAACCCATCCTCATTAAAATCGGCATCGACCCGAACCACCTGTCCCAGAGCCAGGTCACTTTCGGTACCAGGATTGTCATCAAAAATTATGACAGTGCCGGGTAGAAGCTCGAACTCCACTCCATTGACGAAAATGCTGCCGAAGGCGGTGATGGCCCCGACGCTCTTGCCCGTGCCCCCGATTCCCCCGCCGGCCAATCCGCCCGATCCCCCGCAAGCCGCTATGGCGGTGGCCAAAAGAAGGGCGGCGGAGATTGCGATCCCTCTGGTAACCTCACTCTTAATCATCGTTGTCCTCCTCGAATCCCTCCTCGAAATAGTACACCCCCACTCCGGCTCTCATTCTCCCGGTCCCCTGAACTTCAGGGTTCACGTCACGATCCTTGCTGGACATCTTTCGGTCGAGATGTTCCAGCAGTTTCTGGCCGTGCTCCCTGGCCATGGCCCGGATCTCCTCCAGCGCCTCGACGGGAAGATTGTCGTAGCTGACCTTCCTCTGCAGGAAGGGCTCTTTCTCCTTCTCCGTAAGGTTGTGGTCGATGGTGGCGATGAGGTCGGCCGAATCCACCCCAAGGATACTGATCTTGTCAGCGTCCCCGGTGCTCGGCACGTAACCCCTTGCCAGGAGCCGCACGGAGCCCTCACCGGTGCGCTCCACGGCGCCGACCCGGACGAGCTCGTCGAGGACCGCCCGGTAGGGGACGTCCCCACTGTAGATCCTGACCAGGTCGTTGAAGGAGTTTTCCCCGTCATCCACCACCAGCTCCCTGGGTTCGCCCTGATCGTCGCTGAACCGGCGGTCCCGGATCCAGCCCGTCGTCACCCGGGCGGCCCGATTGTACCGGGCCACGGCGTTCACCTCTTCGAGCTGCGGGAGGTTTCTCACCCGCGACACCTCCTTGCGGGAAAGACCGGTGATCACCGACGCCCGTGAGGTGGAGGGTTTGCGGCCCTCGATGGTGAAATCCTCCAGGGCCACGTCCACGTAGACCCGCTTGGCCAGATCCGCAAAGACCCCGTAGGGGATCCCGTTGCGGAGAAGGATCCTGACCAGAGGGCGAAGCATCCTGGCCACCGCGGCGAAGATGGCCTGATTCATTTTGGACATCTGGTTCATATTTGGGAATATATTCCCAAATTTTGA
Organism: bacterium; assembly: GCA_041559575.1. Classification (GTDB taxonomy): domain Bacteria; phylum BMS3Abin14; class BMS3Abin14; order BMS3Abin14; family BMS3Abin14. The sequence goes on along the minus strand of JBFFDD010000038.1, from coordinate 4,952 downwards.
CGGTGTCAAGGATTTTTATGGAATGGTTACAGATTGGAGGCAGTGGAGAGAGAATTTCCGCGACAGGGCGAGGGGTTGCGCCCTTGGCGCAGTGGAAAGTGGAAAATAGAGAATAGAGAATGGAGAATGGGGGAAGAGCAGACTCGGGGACACTGGGAGGGGGAGAGAGGGCGAGGGGGGGCGCAGGTATCGGAGTGACGGAGTGTCGAGGTAACGGGGCGAGGGCCCGGGATCGGGACTGTAAACTGGAAACTGTAAACCGGAAACTTGAAACCCCCGTTTCCGAATTACGGCCTTTCTACTGAATCCTGAATACTGAATTCTGAATCCTGACCAATAAATACTGAATCCTGACTACTGACTACTTTTCAGTATTCATCCTTTAACCTTTATCCCTTAACCTTTAACCTTCGAGTCCGACAACCACTAATCGTCCACCAGTTCCCTCAACCTCTCGACAATTTTCACCATCCCCGCCGTGTCGAGATCGCAGTACTCCCTCAACTGCCTGTAGACCTCCTCCCTCTCCTCCTCAGGCGCATCGGTGTGGGTGACCCTGAAATATTCGCTGCTGGCCACCATCCCCTCGGCGATGTCCAGGTCGCCATAGTCCATTCCGGTCAGTGCCGGCAGGATCCCCTTCATGGACGCACTGCCGTGCTGGTCCGGGTGGTACACGGCAAAGGAGCGAAAGGGGATCAGGAGGTCTACCATGCGGCCCTCGATGTCATCGACCCATTCCCCCAATCCGGTATCCATTTCGACCAGCCCCCTGAGAACACCCCTCTCGAAGGGGACGTTGAAGGCTACTACTGAACCGGTGGGTCCGAGGACCTTTTTAAGCTCCGCCACCAGACCCTCTCTCGGATCCCCCGGCCCCTCGGCGAGAAAGGACCTGGGGACCGGGTCCTCGCATGGGCCCGGGACAACCTGGCAGGAGAACTGGAAGGGGATCTGCTGGTAGGGCCGGGTTCCCTGGAAGAGGGGGACGGCCGGCATGAAGGCCTCGAAGTCCAGGTAGTGAACGGGGTAGCGGAGCTGATCGAGGAAGACGCGGATCCGCTCCCGGTCCACCACGATCCGATCCGACAATATGGCCTCCACCTGGACCCTCTGCTTTCCGGTGAGGGAAAAACCCTCGGGGATGTCCCGGAGGGCCGTGACGCCCATCTCCAGCAGCCCGAACCCCTTCATTCTGTCCCCGTACAGGGTGGTGACGCTGTCCACCGGCAGATACTCCCAGCAGACCGGTTTCAGGGAACACTCGTAGGGAGCCGCGCACTGGGGCCCGATGTCCACATCGGGACACGCCCCGGACCGGATGACCTCCAACATCCGGTCCAGATCGTCCGCTACGCTCGGAAGGAGGACCTCGGTCTCGGCCGTCACGTCCTCGATTTCAAACAGGCCCGCCAGGTCCAGGTCCCCGTCGAGGACGTACCGGTTGTTCACATGCACCAGGAAGCACCCTCTCAGTTTTATCCCCGCGCCCTCAAGGACGTGCCGCTGGACGGCCACATCCGGGATGTGTTCGTCCTTGACCCTTGTGGTGCTCTTGACCTCGTACAGGTCCCAGGCTCCACCCCTCACTGGAACCAGGATGTCCACCCTGGCATAGCCGCCGCCGTGGGCGAAGGCCGCCTCGTAAAGGGGCATTCCACTGCCTATGTTCCGCTCGGTCTCAGCGAGGACATCATCGACACTGTGACTGTCCGGGCTGACCAGGACTCCGGATGGAAAGAGGTTCCGGGCCAGCTCCCCCACCCGGTGGCCCTGATCGAAAATGGCCTGCCGGCGAGGGTCGATGGGCGGAAAGACCCCCCTGTCATTGTAGTGGCACCACAGGAGTTTCGGACACTGGAGTCCGGACATGTATCGGGATTTGGAGATGAGGGGCAGCTGCCTCGACATGATGCCGGAATTGTATCTCAGTCGGGGTTCGAGGTGAAGGGAGGAGGAGCGATACCCGAGGGTAATAGTATATAGTGTATGGTTATAGTATATAGTAAGTAGTGTGAGACGATTTCCCTGCCACGTTTATCAGCCCATACACTATAAACAATAGACTATTACCATATACTTTTACCGGAACCGGGGAGGATCCATGAAAAGGGCACCACTCATTATCGCGGCCATGGCAACTTCTTTCGTTGTCCTTTTCACCGGCTGCGCCAGCGTACCTTCTGAGGTGAAATATGAGTCTGACGCCCTCCGGTCGGACAATTCTGTTCAGAAGGCCTACGCCGCCTCGCGTCTGGGCAAAACCCCCGAGAAGGCCGGGTATCTGATTCCTGAACTCATAGAAGTTCTTACTGACGAGGCGTCCCTGGACTGGTACCGGGGCAGGCTGTTTGTTGCGGAGGACCCCATCGGGCCTCCCCTGAGGTCAGGAGCGGTTCGAACCACGCCGGCAAAGGAGGCCCACAGAACCCTGGTGGCTATAGGCGAACCGTCGATTGAACATCTCATCAGGGCCCTGGGTGACGGCCGGTCCACCATCAGGAAATGGTCGGCCATTACCCTGGGTGTTCTTCGCGACGACCGGGCCACCGGGCCCCTCGAGGACCTCCTTTCCGATGAGGACACTGAAGTCCGTATTGAGGCCGCCAACGCCCTGGCCGCCCTGGACCGAGACCGGGGGACGGATGCCCTCATCCTGGCCCTGAGCGACCCCGATCCGGCCGTCCGAAGCAACGCCGCCCGTATTCTGGGCCGGCTGCAGGCCTGGGAGGCCGTCGAACCCCTCATTGAACTCATCTCGGATGAGGATTACAGCGTGGCCCTGGAGGCCATCAGGGCTCTGCTCGACAGCACCGATTTCAGGGCCTACGGGGCCTTCGCCGAGGCCATGGAACATCCCGATCCCCTGATCAGACGGGAGGCCGTCAAAGGACTCCATTACAACCCTAACATGGCCGAAGCTGACCTGCTCGTGGAGGCCCTGTCGGACGAGGACTCGGAAGTCAGGGAACACGCAGCCAGGACCTTGAGCCTGCTGACCGATCCCAGCCTTGTCTTGCCCTTGATCGACAAACTGTCGGACAGGAACTACAGCGTCCAGTACTGGGCTGCGGAGGCGCTGGGCAGGATCGGCGACCGAAGAGCCGTTGAACCGCTCATCGACAAGCTCGGTTCCGACGTCCCCTACATCTGGGAAATGGCCCGTACGTCTCTGAAGAGGATCACCGGCCAGGATTTCGGCCTCAGGCAGTCGAAGTGGAGGAAGTGGCTGGAGGAGAACAGGTAGGGTCGAGGGTCCGGGGTTTAGGGTAAAAGGTTTGAAGTTTGAGGTTTGAGGTTTGAGGTTTGAGGTTTGAGGTTTGAGGTTCTGAACTCAGTTCTCAGTTCCCAGCTCTCAGTTCCCAGTCCTTATCTCTTATCTCTTATCCCTTATCCTTAAAAAGGTTGAAGACCGACCAGATCTATTTTTTAGCGGTCTTCAACCTTTTTTCCAGGCTTTCGTCCGAAAGCGTCTTCCTCGATCTCTTCGGCAGTTCCTTGAGAGGATCCCCCAGCTGATGGTCCCGCAGACGGTTGATGAACCGGAGGACGCTCCAGGCGTAGCGCTGCAGGTTGTCTTCACCGATCCGGCTGGACCCGTTGATGATGCGGAGCCGGACCTCCATCGCCTCGAGGATATCAGCCCACAGAGCCCCGGCGGCCATGGGCAGGGACTCCTCCCAGGTCTCCCCATCGGAGACGGCGGTGTAAAGCTTCAGAAACTGCTTCTGATTGATCGCCTCCGAGGGAAGGGATTCCCTTGCCTGCTCCACCGTCCACCCCTCCCTCTTGCACGCCAGGACCAGAATGCGTTTCCGGACCGCCTCCCACAGGGCCCAGGCGGCGGTAAACGCCGTCAGCCCGTCGGGCGGATCCTGATTGAGAGCCCTCTCGGCCCTGGATTTGAGTTCGAGCAGGTATTTGGGGTGATGCATGGCTTCACCTTCGGTGAAGAGACATTGGATCCTTAGATCAATAGAAATTAGAGCATTGGAACATCAGAACTTTAGACCATTGGGAATTAGATTAGTAGATCATTGAAATTTAGAACATTGGATATTGTTCAGCGATGTTAATTCTCTAATCTCAAATTTCTAATCTCCAATCTCCAATTTCCAATCTCTTATTTCCAATCTCCAATCTCCAATCTCCAATCTCCAATGTTCTACTTTACTTCACGTCTCCCACCCACTTCACATAAGCTCCGAAGGGGGTGAGTCTCACAGCATTGTATAACCCCTCCTGGGCGATAACCAGTCGGCCGTCGCTCTGGACGGCCAGGGCCAGGTTCACCGCATCGGCGTAGGGGCAGTCCAGTTCAGCGGCGATCTCCAGGGCCGCGCCCATGAGATTCTCCGTGGGGCAGATCGAAATGGGAACGTTGACCAGGGCCTCGAAAACCTCCCTTGCCTCCCCCAGGTCCAGCTCACCTATCCTCACTTTTGCGGCGACGATCTGAGCAGCTTCCGGGATAAGCTGTCCGGTGCCCAGCAGCTCGTGGGCTCCGGTGAGCAGCCGGGCGGCCTCGCTGGAGTCCCTCTCGGGCACGAACCACTTGACGGCCACCACCGGCTCAATGACGAACCGGGCCATCTATTTTTCCCGGCCGGCAATCACAGCGCTGTCGGTGTGCCGGCGCCCTTCCAGCATCCTGCGGATCTTCGCCGACAGGATCTCGGCATCCATGAACTCCATCCGGGCCGCCTGGTCGATGATCGACTTGAGCTCGGCCTGCATGGAGCGCCCGTGGCGCCGGGCGCGTCTCTTGAGGTTCCTTACAGTCTCCGGATCAAGGTCCCGGATGAGGACATCGGGCATGACCACCCCCTTAATTTGATATCGATATGATAGCAAAATTTAGAACAAAATTACAATACTCTATGATCCGACGGCCAATTAAAACCAGGAGGAAGGAAATAAACAGGTAATTTACCGCAGCGCAGCCAGTTCAG
>JBFFDD010000037.1:0-14905 GCA_041559575.1 bacterium | reverse complement strand
TTCCAAGAACTGAAGAACTGGGAACTGAGAGCTGATATGCTCGAATTTACGACTTACCGACCATTCGATTCAGCGAAGGATCGGCGCGTTCGTGTTGTCGGAAAATCGTAACCTCGTTCATTTGCCCTCTCGTCCTATCACCCAGTCGCCCTTCCTCCCCCTCGCCCCCTCACCGCGTCTCAGAGTCCCCGCGTCCGGTTTTTCCCTTGGGTCCTGGGTCCTGGGACTTGGAACTCTCGCTTGGCCCCGTTACCCCGACACTCCGTTAATCCGACACCTGATATTCCTTCCCCACGTCCGCCTCTTCCCCTCCCGCCCACCGTCCCCGCGTTTAAGGGCCCGGTCTTTCCCATCGGCAGTTCGGCCGCCGAAAGTGACAATTTACTGCGGGCAGAACTGATAATTTTTCTTAACCTTTCGGAATATCTCCCGTTTCAATCTGAAAATCCCTTAAATCTCGATGACCTATCAATTTTATGCCTTGGTATACAATTTGAATATACCCCAGTTCGATTGGCAGACAATGAATCTCTTCTGTTCCATAGAAGGGGCAAAGGACCAGTAATTCAACCGATTTTTAGTGATCAAGGAGGGACAAAGATGGGCAGATATCTCAAGACGTTAGTTGTTGTGATGTTTCTCGTTCTACTGGTTGGAGGGCCTTCAGTGGTCAGCGCTGGTACGTTCTTCGGTGCCAGCGTGGGTTCCGGTTCCATTGATTTTGATATTCCAAGTGTTGGCAATTTCAATGAGAGCGACACGGCTTTTAAGATCTTTGCCGGGTACAAACTTGTCGGGTTCTTTGTCGAGGCTGCCTATGCTGATTTCGGGGCCCCAAGTCAGACCATCGGGGTTAATACCGGGCAGTTCGAGGTTACTGCGATTGTTGCTCAGGGTGGGTACAGTTTCGGCTTGGGTCCGTTGGATGTTTTCGGTAAGGTCGGAATGGCTTTCTGGGACTCGGAAACCAAAGTTGATGGTACCCCGGTCGATGATGAAAGCGACAGTGATCTGATTTATGGTGTCGGCGCGGCTGTCAGTCTTGCCGGGTTTGGAGTCAGGGCGGAATACGAAATTATAGATGTGGAGGAGGCGGACGTCGATCTGTATTCGGTGGGTATCGTGTTCAATTTCTAATACAATTTCAGAGAGACTTTGCGCCAAAGGGGCCCATCCAAACGGGCCCCGGATTTTGCCTTGTACTGGATATTTTTTTAAAAAAAATGGCCCCAACCGGGGCCATAATAATTTTGGATTTTGGACGCGCCTTCGCTAAAGCTGCGGCGCGGCAGGTTTTGATTTCCTGAAATTTATAATTGGATTTTTGGCGTTCGAGAATAGGTGAGATACAAGGCCCGAGGGAAGAGGTAGCCGGAGGTCCCGCCATTGGCGGGATCGAGGATTGGCGACCCCGCGACACGCGGGATTATCGGACGGCTACGATAGCCACCTCTTTCTCCGTCGATAATGCTTGACATCCCGGTAGCTTTTCTTCTCTCCGACCTTGGACAATCCCAGGTAGAACTCCTTGACGTCCTCATTCTCCCTGAGCTTGTCCACCGGGTCGTCCAGGACGATCTTTCCATTTTCCATGATGTAGCCGTAGTCGGCTATGGACAGGGCCAGGCGGGCGTTCTGTTCCACCAGCAGGATCGTGGTCTTCTCCTCCCGGTTGATCCGCTGGATGATCTCAAAGATCTCCTTGACCAGAAGGGGCGCCAGCCCCAGGGACGGTTCGTCCAGGAGCATCAGCCTGGGGCGGGCCATGAGGGCCCGGCCGATGGCCAGCATCTGTTGTTCGCCTCCGGACAGGTACCCCGAGAGGGTGTTGCGGCGTTCGGTCAGGCGGGGAAAGTAATCGAACACCATCTCCATGTCCTTTTTGACCTCTGCCCGGCTTTTCCGGGTGTGGGCTCCGGCGATCAGGTTCTCGTCCACATTGAGGTCGTCAAAGACCCGCCGTCCCTCCATGACCTGAAAGATACCGCGGCGCACGATGCCCTCGGGATCGGTGTTGTCGATGCGATCGCCAAGGTAGGTGATAGAGCCGTCCGTCACCTTTCCCTCCTCACCCTTGAGGATGCCTGATATAGCCTTCAGGGTGGTGGATTTGCCGGCTCCGTTGGCCCCCAAAAGGGCCACGATCTGTCCCTCGTAGACCTCCAGGGACATGCCTTTGAGTACCAGGATGACGTCGTCGTAAATAACCTCCACATTATTGAGGGCGAGAATAGGCTGCTCTTTTTTCATGTCTGGTGCCGGTTCAGTCATAATCCCTGATCTGAGATGGTGTGTCGGAGTGCCGGAGTATCGGCGCATCGGAGAAATGGTTTTAACCCCGTTACTCGGTTACTCCCACACACCGTTACACGAAAAAAAAGCGCGGGAGAGTTCCGAAAAAACCCCTCTCCCGCGCTTTCTGTATGACCTACTTCCCCAGCCACTCGGGCTTGCGCTCGAGGGTCGAGCTCTGCACGGGGACCTGCTTGCCTTCCGCGTCCACCTTGTAGATGAACAGGGTGGTGTTGGGCCGGTGGTCGGTGGGCGTGAAGGTGATGGGGGCCGCGGTGAGTCCGCCGGTATCGAAGTCCCTGATCTGCTCCAGGGCAGCCTTGACTCCGGGTCCGTCGAGGGTCTCGGCCCTCTTGAGGGCGTCCCACATGACCATCATCGACACCCAGGACTGGACGTAACGTACGAGATGTTTGTCATCGGGGTGCTTTTTGTTGTGCATCTCAAGGATGGGCTTCATGCCCGGCACGTCGACACCGTAGAAGGTGAACGGAGCCATACCAAAGGCCCTCTCGTTGGCGGCTTCGCCGGCCAACTCCGGCATGTTCTCGTCAAATCCCCACACGTTGATGAGGAACTTGGTGTCCAGGCCCAATTTGGCAGCGTCCTTGATGGTAACCGCCGCTGATGGAGTTGTCCCGCCGATCCAGGCCCAGTCGGGGTTGAACTTCTTCATGTTGGTCAGCTGGCTGACCGCGTCCGTGGCCCGCAGGCTGACGATCTGGTCAGGACCGACCTCGATACCAAGTTCCTTGGCGTAGGCCTTCCCTGAGGGAATGGGGTTCTTGCCATAGGGGTGGTCGGGATAGGTAAAGACCACCTTCGGTGCCCGGTCGCCTGTCCAGGTGTCCTTGACGAACTTCATGGCCGCCCGGAGGGCGTCTCCGTAGCTGGTGCCTACGTAGAAGTTGTAGGGGGTCTTGGACGGATCGTTCAGGCCGGAGTCGTAGGAGGCCGACATATAGACGACCTGGTCCTTGTTGACGAGGGCCGAAAGGGCGTTGGTGTCTCCGGTGCCCCAACCCTGGATCAGGAAGATACCCTTGTCCCGGTAGGTCTTGTAGAGCTCCACGGCCTTGTCCGGCTTGTAGGCGTAATCGTTGGCGATCAGTTCGATGGGCCGACCGTTCACCCCGCCGTTGGCGTTGATGTATTCCGCCGCGTCAACCGCTCCCACGGCGTAATCCTTGCCCACGCCTGACGTGGGGCCGGTGGTGTCAAAGATCCCACCGATCAGGATCGGCTCCGCGGGTTTGGCGGGCTCCTCCTTCTTGGCGCATCCGAAGACGCCCAGGGCCAGGACCGTCACGGCGACGGTCAGGCCGATGATCCACTTCGATCTCATTCGCATCATGGCAAACCTCCTGTAAACGAATGTCTTCCCCCCATGTTTTATTGCTCTCTCAAATCCACCCTCTCCCCACCATGGACAGAGGGATTTTGGATCCCCGATATTAATACGAGAACGGCCAAAGCTTCCAGTAATTTTTTATGGTGTGCCAGCGGGCCGCCAGGCCATCTGGTTCGAAAATGAGAAACAGGATAATAATGAGTCCGAAAACGCCTTCGGTGAGGCTCTGGAAGATGGCGAAAATACCGGGGTAGACCTGGGTCAGGGCGTGTTCCGGGATCCTCAGCAGGATCGGGAGGGTGGTCATGAAGATGGCCCCGTAGATGCCTCCCAGGACGTGGCCCATTCCTCCGATGATGATCATGGCCAGGAACTGAACCGACAGCCAGATGCCGAAGGCCTCGTCGTTGACCACCAGGACGTAATGGGCCCAAAGGCTTCCGGCGACCCCCACCATGAAGGAGCTCACCCCGAAGGACAGGATGCGGTACAGCCAGACGTTCACACCGATGACCTCGGCCGCCAGATAGCGGTCGCGGATGGCTACGAAAGCCCGGCCCGATCTCGTCCTGGCGAGGTTCTTGGTGAACAGGGTGGCCGCGATGACAAAGGCGTAGATCAGGTAATAATAGGAGCGGTCGCTATCGATGCTGATGCCGAAGAAGGAGGGTGAGCTGACCACCATGCCCGTGCTTCCCCCCGTCAGGGAGGTCCAGTTCCTCATGGCATACTCGATGATGAACTGGGCCGCCATGGTGGCTATAGCCAGGTAGAGACCCTTGAGCCGAAGGGACGGGATGCCGAAGACCATGCCGACGAGGGCGGTGATAAGGCCCGCCATCGGGAGAGCGACCCAGAAAGGGATGCCCAGCTTGATCGTCAGGATGGCCGAGGAATAGGCTCCCACGCCCATGAAAGCCCCGTGTCCCAGGGAGATCTGGCCCGTGAAGCCGGTGAGGATGTTCAGGCCGTGGGCCCCGATGATGTAGATGCCGATGAGGTTCATCAGGTAAAGGGTGTTGGTGTTCAGGGCGGCGTTCAGGGGCTTGGAGATCCAGGGAAAGACAGCCAGGAAGGCGAAGAACAGGGCCATCCAGAACTTGATGAACGGTGTCTGGAAGATGGCCATGTCCTCTTTGTAGGTCTCGTGGAAGATCCCGCACTGCTGCATATCTTCAGACCCTCTCGATCTCTTCGGTGCCGAACAGTCCGTAGGGCTTGATCATCAGGATGATCACCAGGACCACGAAGGGAGCGACCTCCTTGACGCCGCCGCCGAAAAAGTGATCCAGATATCCCCCTGAGAGGTTCTCCAGGATCCCGATGATCAGGCCTCCAAGAACCGCTCCCGGGATGCTGTCCAGCCCTCCCAGGATGACGGCGGGGAACACCTTCAGGCCCACAGCCGACAGGGTGATGTTGACCCCGTTGATGTTTCCGATGAGGATGCCTCCCACGGCGGACACCACAGCGGCTACGCACCATGAGATGGCGAACACCTTCTTGACCGAGATGCCCATGGACAGGGCCACCTGGTTGCTGTTCGCCGTGGCCCTCATGGCGATCCCCATCCGGGAGTATTTGAAGAACATGGCGAACAGGACCAGGAAAATCATGGAAGCCAGAAAGGTGTAGACATAGACCTCGGAGACCACGATCTGTCCCAATTTTATCGGGGCCTGGGGGAAGATCGCCGGGAAGACCTTGATCTGGGTGCCCCAGATGGCCGAAACGATGGACTTCAGGACCAGGGACAGGCCGATGGTGATCATGATGATGGAGATCACCGGTTCGCCGATCATTGGTCTGAGGACGAACCGTTCGATGGAAAGGGCAAGCACCACCGAGAAGGCCATGGTGAGCAGGAAGCTGGCCCAGAAGGGGACCTGGTAGGTGGTCAGGAGAGCCAGGCAGACGTAGGCGCCGACCATGAGGAGCTCTCCCTGGGCGAAGTTGATGACCGACGATGCCTTGTAGATGAGGACGAATCCCAGGGCCACAAGGGCGTAAACACTGCCGATGGCCAGCCCCTGAATGATGAGTTGCAGAAAGATCCAGATCTCACTCATTTTTGTGTTGGGCCTCCTCAGCCGTCAGCGACCGGATCAGCAGCGTCGTCTTGATCCGGGCGGTACGGCCGTCCTGATATTTGATGGTCGTGTCGATGGGAACCGAATTCACATCCGAATACATGGATTCGATAACTTCACTGTATCGCTCGCCGATGAAACCCCGGCGGACCTTCTGGGTGCGGGTCAGTTCGTCATCATCCGCGTCAAGTTCTTTGTACAGGAGCACGAACTTGGCGATGATGGCGACCCGGTTGATGCGTAACAGGTCCCTGTTGACCTTCAGGGCTTCCTGCTCGATCAGATCGTAGACCTCGGGTTTGGAGGAAAGGTCTGTATAGGTTGTGTAGCCGATCCGGTTTCTCTCTGCCCATTTACCGACGATCTCCATGTCGATGTTGATGATCACTGTGATGAACTCCCTCTGGTCTCCGATGCAGACCGCCTCCTTGATGTAGGGGGAGAACTTCAGCTTGTTCTCTATGAACTGGGGGCTGAAGAGGGTGCCGTCGGACATCCGCATTACGTCCTTGACCCGGTCGATGACGATCAGGTGTCCATCGTCGGTGAAGTGACCCGCGTCCCCCGAATACAGCCAGCCGTCCCTGAGGGTCTCCTCAGTGGCCTCGTCATTCTTGTAGTAGCCCAGGAAGACGCTCGGGCTCCGGGACAGTATTTCCCCGTCGTCCGATATTGTGATCTCCGTGTCAGGGATCGGTTTGCCCACCGAATCGAAGTTGACATCCCCGTCATAGTGGATGCAGGAGATTCCCGATATCTCCGTCTGACCGTAGATCTGCTTCAGGTTGACGCCCAGGGCGTGAAAGAATCGGAAAGTGTCCGGTCCCAATGCTGCTCCTCCGGTGGAGGCGGACCGCAGGTGCGAAAATCCAAGCCTGTCCTTCAGGGCCCGGAACGCAGCCAGCCACGCCATCAGATATCGTATGCGAAGCATCAGGTCCGGCTGCCGCTTTTCAAAACGGCAATCGGCCATGGCGTATCCAATGGGCAGGCACCATTTGAAGATGAGCCGTTTCAACCAGGAGGCATCCATGTTCCGGACCTGCACCGAGGCGGCCATGTTTTCCCATATCCGGGGTGGGGAGAACATGACGTGGGGGCCGATCTCGCGGATATTCTCCTGGACCGTCTCCGGTTCCTCGGGGAAGTTGACCGTGAATCCAATCAGCATCGCTGAGGCAACGCTCATCATCTGTTCGCCGATCCACGGAAGGGGCAGGAAGGAGACGAACTCATCATCCACATACTTGGGGTCAACCTTGATCAGATTGCTGGCCATCTTGAGCATGTTGGTGTGGCTGAGCATGGACCCCTTGGGAAACCCTGTGGTCCCCGATGTGTAGGCGATCAGGGCCAGATCCTCGCCTTCGGTCCTCTTCACCATGTCCAGGAACAGGTCGGGATGCCGGGCCTCGTAATCCCGGCCCATCTCCTCCACCTCCCTGAAGTCGAGGAGCATGGGGTCATCGTAATTCCGCATTCCCTTCGGATCGGTGTAGATGACTTTCTGGACCTTGGGGATGGTCTCGATAAGTTCCAGGATCTTGTCCACCTGTTCCTGGTCCTCGGCGACGACAAATTTGGCGTCCGAGTGGTCGATGACGTAACCGACCTCCTTAGGTGTGGAGTCCTGATAGATTCCCAGCGGCACTGCGCCTGCGCTCTGGGCGGCCAGTTCCGCATAAACCCACTCGGGACGGTTGTCCCCGACGATGGCGACCTTGTCATCCTCCACGAGACCAAGGCTGACCAGCCCCAGGCAGAAGAACTTTACGTGCTCCAGGTACTCATCCCAGGTGAAGGACTGCCAGAGGCCGAACTCCTTCTCACGCAGGGCGACTTTCCTGTTCCCGAACCGCCGGGCGTTGCGCACCAGTAGCTTGGGCAGAGTGTCCTGACTGGAGATCTCGAGAACGGCCGCTGAACCTTGGTTTTTCTTACGCAAAATCAATTGTATACTTCCTTTTCACAGGTCAAGCGCCACGAGCAGGCGAGGGGGAGAAAGGGCGATGCGGCGAGGGAAGGTGCTCAGTTCGCACAGTCGCACAGCCTCCCGGTCGCTCAGCCGGGCGGTTCTGCATTTCACGGCTCTTCCTCCTCCCCCAGATACGCTGCGATGACCTTGGGGTCCTTCTGGATCTCCTCCGGCTTTCCTTCCGAGATCTTGACCCCGAAATCCAATGTGCAGATCCGGTCACAGATGTCCATGACCACCCCCATGTCGTGTTCGATGAGAACCACGGTGATGTCCCTCTCCTCGTTGATGTCCAGGATGAAGCGGGCCATGTCCTCCGTCTCTTCCAGATTCATGCCGGCCATCGGCTCATCCAGAAGGAGGACTTTGGGACTCATGGCCAGGGCCCGGCCCAGTTCGACCCGTTTCTGGAGACCGTAAGCCAGGGTTCCGACGGTCTTTTTACGGATGTCCTGGATCTCCAGGAAATCGATGATCTCCTCGACGATCTCCCGGTGCTCGATCTCCTCGTTCCGTGCTTTCCCGAACCAAAGGCCGCCGGTGGCCAGGTTGGTGCGCATATGGATGTGCCGCCCAAGCATCAGGTTGTCGATGACCGTCATTCCACGGAAAAGCTCAATGTTCTGGAAACTCCGGGCCAGACCAAGGCGGGCCCTTTTAAACGGTGGTAGTTTGGTGATCTCCCTGCCCTTGAACTTGATGCCGCCCCGGTCGGGGTGGTACAGGCCCGAGATGCAGTTGAAAATACTTGTTTTACCGGCGCCGTTGGGCCCGATAATGCCAAAGATCTCTCCCTCTCGCACGGTGAAGCTGATCCCGTTCAGGGCCATGATCCCACCGAAATGAAGGTATACATCCTTGATCTCAAGAATGGGCAAGCTGTTTGTCCTCCGCAGAATATTCGATCTAAGACGGGATTTTTTGGTCTGGGAAAAAGTTTAATACTGGTACGATATTTACACTTCCGAGTCAAGGAGAAAGCCGGGAAATGAGGAGATGGAACATAGGAACATTGGAAATTAGATCAATTGAGAATCAAATGTATTTTCAGTTCCCAATCTCCAATCTCCAATCTCCAATTTCCATTTTCCAATCTCCAATTTCCATTTTCCAATCTCCAAATTCGCTCTTGTGCGTTGACACCGTGAGGCCGGGGCTGTTAACGTTTTCCCTGGGGTCGGACGGAAAAATCAGCAGGTTCCTCAGAGGAAAGGAGATGACCATGCTCGTGAGTGATTACATGACCAGGACGGTGGTCACCGCGCAGGCGGGCGATCTGGTGATCGACGTTCAGAGGATGATGCAGGAGCAGGGTATGCGTCACGTGCCGGTTGTGGACGGCAACAACCTTGTGGGGATCGTCAGTCTGAATTCCCTCAGGGACGCCGCTCCCTCCAAGGCCACCGATCTGTCCATCCACGAGGTTCACTATCTCCTGTCCAAGATGAAGATCAAGGACGTCATGAAGAAAGATGTCATCACCTGCAGCCCATCTGATCATGTGGAGGATGTGGCGCGTATCATGCAGACCAGGCGCATCGGCGCCGTTCCCGTGGTGGAGGGTAAGAATCTGGTGGGGATCCTGACCAACGACGACATGTTCCGGATCCTCATGAAGATCCTCGGGATGGAGGGCCCCGGCAAGCGCATTACCATGGAAATGGAAAGGGGCAAAGGCGAACTGCTCGTTGATATCGTCAAGGCGGTGAAGGGCAGGGGCAAATTCATCAAGAGCCTTCTGTCCGTAGAGAGTCCCAAGCCCGGCCGGCAGACCGTTATCCTTCACCTTGATCCAACCGAGATGGGGGAGGTCGTGGATGACCTCAGGGGCCAGGGGTTCGAAATCCACGCCGTGGATGAGGTGGAGTAGGGGGACCGTTGGCAATATTTCGTAGTGGAGTATGGGAGTATCGGAGTACCGGGGTAGTCAATTTCCCCCGACACACCGTTACCCCAATACCCCGGCACTTAAACTAAGGAGCTATTCAATGCCAGCTGATGAACGGGGCAGGGTAAAATACGAGGTCCGGGACCGTATCGCCACGGTCACCCTCAACAGGCCCGGCAAGAGGAACGCCCTGACCCTGGCCATGTTCGAACAGCTCCGGGAGGCGGTCCACAGGGTGGAGGGGAACGGAGATTTGCGGGTGCTTGTAATCAGGGGTGAGGGTGGGACCTTCTGCGCCGGCGACGATCTGACGGAACTCCTCTCCCACGATGCACGGTCGGTCAGGGATTTCCTTATCATGGTCCAGGGGATCCTGACCCGGCTGGAGGCCCTCTCAGTTCCGGTTGTCGCGGCGGTGGAGGGATTCGCCCTCGGCGGAGGGCTCGAACTGGCCCTGGCATGTGATGTCATACTCGCAAATGAAAACGCCCGACTGGGTCTTCCCGAGTCCAATCTGGGCATCATCCCCGGTCTGGGGGGGTGCATCCGCCTGCCGCGCAGGGTGGGCGTGGGCCGCGGGAAGGAGATGATCTTCTCCGGACGTACCGTCGAGGCCTCTGAGGCTCTGACCATGGGGCTGGTGGACAGGGTCTTTCCGTCTGAGGCCTTTGAGGACGGTGTGAACGCATTTGCCACCGGATTGACGAGAAAGTCCGCCGCTTCCCTCGCCCTGGCCAAATCCACGATCCTCAGGGGGATGGACGCCAGCCTGGAGGCAGGTCTCGCTCTGGAGCGCGAGGCTTTCGCCTACTGCTTCGCCCTCCCCGACGCGGAGGAGGGGATCACCGCGTTCCTGGAAAAGCGGGAGCCGAGGTTTGGCGAGGACTGAGATGAGGGGCCGCAGGGGCGCATGGGCGCATGGGCGCCGGAGAGGCCTTTTCTCCCCGTCGCCCCCTGGCCCGTTCGCTCGATCGCGGAGCCGATGAGTATGAGCGGCCTCATCGGCAAAGGCTACATCCACCTCTACACCGGCGACGGCAAGGGCAAGACCACGGCAGCCCTCGGTCTGGCCCTGAGGGCTGTGGGCAATGGGCTCAGAGTCCTGATCATCCAGTTCCTCAAGAGCGGGGCCGATCCGTCGGGCGAAGAGGTGGCAGCCGGAAAGCTGGCTCCCCAATTGGAGATCCGACGCCGGGGCGCGCCGGGTTTCGTTCAGCCGGACAGGATCACCGAGGAGGACAGAAGACGGGCGCAGTCAGCCCTGGCCGAAGCGTCCAAGGAGATGGCCGCCCGCCAGTGGGACCTGATCGTTCTCGATGAGATCAATGTGGCTGTGGCCTTCGGCCTGGTGCCCCTGGAGGATGTGCAGTCATTCCTGGACGGCAAACCCGCCGGATTGGAGGTCGTTCTTACCGGCCGAAGGGCTCCTCAGGAACTCATCGACGCCGCAGACCTGGTGACGGAGATGAGGGAGGTCAAGCACTATTACAATGACGGCGTTGAGGCGAGGAGGGGGATCGAGAAGTAGCGGTATCGGTGTAACGGCGTAACGGGGTTACGGGGAAAAGACTTAGGTGGTTTCACCGAAACCCCGATACTCCCAAACTCCGATACCCGATCGTTAATACAGACGATCGGCTTGACAAAAAAGAGGTGTCAACCATGAAAAAGATCCGTGTATTAATTGCCAAGCCAGGTCTCGACGGTCACGACCGGGGCGCCAAAGTGGTGGCCAGGGCCCTGCGGGACAGGGGATTCGAGGTGATCTATACCGGTCTGCACCAGACCCCTGAACAGATAGCCTCCACCGCTGTCCAGGAAGGGGTGGATGCTGTCGGTCTTTCCATCCTGTCTGGCAGCCATGGAACCCTCGTGCCCAGGGTTGTCCAGCAGTTGGGGGAACTCGGCGCCGGAGAGATCCCTGTTTTTGTGGGGGGTATTATCCCGGTGGATGACATCCCCGCTCTCAAGGAGGCCGGGGTGCTGGAGGTCTTCACGCCGGGCACGCCCACATCCCAGATCGCCGATACGATCGTCAAGGCCGTCGGTCGGGATTAAAGAATTTGCCGAAGACAAAGGTTTCCACCGAGTGGGGTCATGGCTGGGCCATAGTACGCCTTTCCAGTGACAAAGGTCTGAACAAACTGGGAACCAGGACCCTGGTGAACCTTAAGGGTCAGATCCTCTCCGCCGCTGGCCTGCCGGATGTCAAGTGCATCGGCCTGCTCGGTGAGGGAGGATCCTTCGCGGTGGGAGCCGATCTCAGGGAGATAAGGGATCTTAAACCCGACACCGCCAGGGAGTTTTCCGATCTCGGGAACAGTCTCTTCAGGACCATGGAGAGGAGCGAGGTTTTTTTCGTTGCAGGCATCGATGGCTTCTGCCTTGGCGGCGGTCTCGACCTTGCCCTCGCGGCCGATTGGCGGCTGGGGACGGAACGATCTGTCTTTGGTCATCCGGGTGCCGATCTCGGTCTGATAACCGGTTTTGGAGGCACCCAGAGGCTGTCCCGCCTGATCGGATCCCGGAGGGCCATGCTGTGGTTCCTGACGGCTGACCGGCTATCCGGCCGCGGGGCCTACGATCAGGGGCTGCTCCAGGAACTGTGCCGGGATGGGGATTTCGAGGCCAGGTTCATCGGGACTGTGGAACGATTTGCCGCTGCCCATCCCCGTCATCTGAGGGAATGCAAACGGCAGCTGCGGGAAGCGGGCAGAGGGTGAACCCGGACGCGGGGACGCGGGGAGGGGGAGAGGGAAATGAATAATAATACTGGTAACGGAGTATCGGGGTAACGGAGTGTCGGAGGTCAAGGGCTCCTGTTTTAGACCTTGGTTTTTGGACTTTGGATCTGTATTGAAACCTGGAATTGATTGTTGATCACGAATCAGGCAAAGATCTTACCTATATACTATAGACAATAAACTATAACTATAAACTCTCTTTTATGTCTCAATACGATTCCCTGATAAAAAAAGCCCTCGACGGCGACATCCTTTCCCTGGGGCGCCTGGCCAGGGCCATCGACGATGGCGATGAAGGGGCCGGAGACATCACCGCCGGCCTTTACCGGTTAGGCGGCAGGGCTCACATCGTGGGGATCACGGGCCCCCCCGGAGCGGGGAAGAGCACCCTGGTCAGCGCCCTCGTGCGGGAGATGCGAACCGGGGACAGGACGGTGGCTGTCTTGGCAGTGGACCCAACCAGTCCCTACTCCGGCGGCGCTGTCCTGGGCGATCGTATCCGCATGCAGGAGCACGCTACGGACCCCGGTGTCTTTATCAGGAGCCTGGCTACGAGGGGGCATGCGGGAGGACTCTCCCGATCGGTAATGCCCCTGATCACCCTCCTGGACGCTGTCGGCTACGACCTGATCGTTCTCGAGACCGTTGGAGTGGGTCAGGAGGAGGTGGAGGTCAAGGATCTCGCCCACACCACAGTGTTTGTGACGATACCGGGTCTTGGGGATGGGATCCAGGCGATGAAGGCCGGAGTCCTGGAGATCGCGGATATCTTTCTGGTCAACAAGGCCGACCTGCCGCAGGCGGACATCACCGTCAGGGATCTGGAGACCATGGTCAAGATGGCCAATGAGGCCAGAGGTTGGACGCCGCCGGTTCTTACCTCCATAGCGTCCGAAGCAGTGGGAGTGGCCGAGGTCCTCGATTCGCTGGACCGGCACTACAGGTTCATAAGGGACTCAGACAGTCTGCAGGCCTGGGCCCTGTCAACCGCCGGGGCGGCTGTCAGGGAAGCGATGAGGAGTGCCGCCGAGGAGAGGATCAGGGACGTCCTGTCGGCCGGGGGCAAGGAACTGTCCGCGGATGTGGAGAAGGTCTCACGAAGGGAGAGGGACCCGGTTTCCGTAGCCCGCAGGTGGCTTGCCAAGCTGGATTTCAGTGGAGAGTGAGATCCGGTTCGAACTGGCGATTCTGAGACGTAGCGACTTGGCGAGGAAAAACTGGCAAAAATATCCGCCTGATCGCGAAGTCGCCCGGTCCCTCAGTCGGATAATGACCCAAGGAGAAAACCCATGGATTTCTACGATGTTATAAAGATCCGCCGCAGCTGCCGGGTGTTCAGTCCTGATCCCGTTCCCCGGGATGTCCTCGAGCGCATCGTTGACGCCGCTACCTGGGCTCCATCGGGCAAGAACCGTCAGAACTGGAGGATCTTCGTCGTGACAGGGGAAAAGAAGGATGCCCTCGTGGATGTTGCTGATCGTTCCTTTCC
The DNA here is from genome assembly GCA_041559575.1 of bacterium. GTDB lineage: Bacteria > BMS3Abin14 > BMS3Abin14 > BMS3Abin14 > BMS3Abin14. The sequence continues at coordinate 1,076 of JBFFDD010000037.1, read as the reverse complement.
TTTCCTCGAGCCGAGTTTGAAGGAGATGTACGATGAGAAGATCGTCGCTTTCACCAGGGGTTTCTTCAAGACCCTGGGCGGGGCGCCGGCGATCCTGGTCTTCTATTCCGCCGCCACCGATGAGGGCGGATTCGTGGACACCCAGTCGGTGTCCGCAGCGGTCCAGAATGCCCTTCTGGCGGCAGCATACGAGGGAGTCGGGACCTGCTGGATGACCGGTCCGGTCCATCTCAGAGAGGAGATCGACCGGATCCTCGGCGTCGAGGGCCTGAACCTGGTCGCTATCGTTCCCATCGGCTACCCGGGTAAGGAGCCGCCCACGCCCCCGCGGAAGGAGGGAAGGGTGACCTGGGTAGGTTTTGACTAGAACCCGGGGACAATCATCCAAACCGCCTCAGGTATGGTGACATTGGGATAGGGTGCAACAAGAAGTTATCGGTCAAGATTCATTTCAGTTTTGACGCGCCTACTGTCAAATTTGGCGAGGGTGTGCACATGAACAGGAACCTTCTGAACCTTATAGGCCCGCTTTTTCTGCTGGTGACTCTCTACAGCGGCTGCTGGGGTGGGGGGGCATCCCAGTCTGAGATCGTCGTCAATTCTCTGGAGGATCTGAGTGAATCGCCACAAGGAACAGTCACCATAAGGGATGCGGTCGAACGCATCTCTCCAGGTGGTACCATCAGCTTCGATGTGTCTTTAGACGGCGGTACCATCCATCTGGATATCGTGGGGGAGGAACACTCCACCCTTAGGGGTGATGTGTTCACGCTTGTCTTTGGCGATGGGCCGCCCTACTGGCGGTTCGAAGGTTACCTGGAAAGGGATTATGGGCGGTCGGCCCTATATGCCGCCAAGGACTTGATCATAGACGCCTCGAGCCTCCCCGACGGCATCACGCTTAAATGGGCAGGCGGCGAGGCGGACCCAGCCCGCGTTCTGGCCGTGTACGGTGACCTGACCATGCACAACGTCAATATCTCATCGGGGGTTGCAAGCGCCGTTTTTCTGACGAGCACCTTCAATACCCAGCAGTACACCCTCGCTCGCGGCGCCGGCGTCGCAGTATGGGGCGT
>JBFFDD010000036.1:0-15039 GCA_041559575.1 bacterium | reverse complement strand
GCCCCCTCGTCCATGCGCCCCGTCGCCCATCCGCTCTCCCTCCCCCTCGCCCCATGCGCCCCATCTCCCACTCACAGGAAGCCCCCCTTCCCACAACCGTAAGTAAAAACTACTGCTTGTCACTTACGGTTTCATGTGATAAATTTTCACAAATATGTTCCCTGGAGGGGAAAGCGGGTAGTGCAACCCCTACATAAGGTGCTGGTTGTCCGGTTAACTCTGTTCAATTCCGCCGGAAATTGAACACTTATGAGGGGCAAGCCATTCAACTCCCGAAGACCATTTTCACATGGGCTTTTCCTTTCCAGTGGACCACCGACTGAGAGGGGAGCTTTCCCATGATACCCGTTCGATCAAAGGCCCGGCGTATCAGTATCCGGATGTCCCTCGGAGCGGTTCTGTCCCTGGCCCTTTTATTGCTGTCCTGTTCCACCCTGAAGACCAGCCGGTCCATTGTCCCCATGAGGGAGTACGAGAAGATGCTGGTCGGGTCGCTCTTCGCCGATTACGTCGGCAACCGAAACTGCCTCGAGGCCTGCCACGTTCATGATCAGAAGGCCGCTTTTCTGGAGAACAGTGTGCACGGACAGCAGAAAGTGGAGGGGACGGACATGCCCCTCGTCAACTGCGAGACGTGCCATGGCCCGGGGAGCGAGGCGATCAACCAGGATTTTATCAATAAGAACAGCCGATGCGACACAGGCGAATTGATCCGGCTCCGGGAGCTTCCCGCCGGCGCCCAGAGTCTACAGTGTCTGAAGTGTCACAGTTCCTACTCCCTTATCAACGTTCAGTTCTGGCCAACCAGCGATCATGCCATGGCCGAGGTGCCATGTTCGGGATGCCACAAGCTTCACGAGGGCAGTCGCCAGAAGAAGAAGGGGCGGGAGATCAACGACCTTTGCCTGGGCTGCCACGAAACTGTCCGGGCCGAGTTTGCCTATTCGTCACGCCATCCCGTTCCGGAGGGGATCATGCTGTGCACCGACTGCCATGACCCGCACGGGACCGGCATCCCGTCAGGGCTCAAAGCCATGGATCAGAAGGAGCTCTGCCAGGACTGCCACGCCCGGGTGGTCGGCCCCTTCGCCTTCGAGCATGCCGACGTGACCGATGAATGCACCGGTTGTCACAGGGTGCACGGATCTCTTTTCGACAACCTCCTCAGCTACCAGGAGCCGTTTCTCTGTCTGCAGTGCCACACGGGGCATACTGATTTTTCCAATCCGGGCAGCCCGTCTGCCGGTGTCAAGCGCGCTTTCTATACCCGGTGTGGAAACTGCCACTCCCGGATCCACGGGACTGACGAGAGGGGGCCCCATCCCGGCAGCGGATTGACGCAGTGAGCGGTGCGCAAGCCTGGCATTCAGTTGACAGGAGAGAAAAGATGAGGGTGTTACGAGGATCGACAATCGCTGCAGTCCTATTTACAACCCTGCTGATGTCCCTGATGTTACCCGGCAGGGTTCTGGCTGACATGGATGATGTCGGTGAGGTGGTTGTCGATGTCGAGAAATTCGACCTATACCTTGGATACACCGACCTGGACATCGACGGGGGCGGGCAAACGGTCAGGCCCTTCGGCACCCTGGAACCCCACGCCGTTTTTGGCGGAACATACTTCAACCCCCTGGAAGCAGGTCTCCTGGATCTTTCCCTGAAATACGATACGGAACATTACTACGGTTTCGAGGGGAGTTTCGACGGAGACGCCATGTCCCTGGATGTTGAAGCCGGAAGGTTCATCAGGAACCTGGTTCACGACAACCTTCCCCTCGCCTCGGACACCTCAGCCGCGCCCCTTTACGTGCCCGACGATCTTAATCCCGGCGCCGGCTATGGGGTCGATATCGGTGAGCAGTCCGTCCGCTTGAACTACAAGGTTCCGAATTATCCCGCTCACCTGAAGGTATCGGCGAGACAGTACACCATGGAAGGGGAGAAGCAGCAGGTCTTCCTCGACGAGGGTTATCCTGGCAGTGGAAGTTGCGCCAGCTGCCACAATGTGTCCCGGACGCGGAAGATCAAGACATCCATCCAGCAGATCGGTGTCGGCGCGGATGCCCATCTGGGTTATTTCGACGTCTCCTACCAGTTCAGATCCACCATGTTCGAGGACGATATGCCCGACCCGGTGTTCACCTTCTCGGCCATCGCGTCGCCGTTTGCTACCTTCCGGGCAGCCGGCCCCTACCCGCACAACACAAACCCGGACATCACCTCCCAGGAACACACACTGAACATCAGTACCAACATCACCGGCCGTTGGGCAGGCGGCCTGGGGCTCGGGTTCGGTGAGAGGGAGAACGAGGACAGTGATCTCGCCGAGGAGTACGAGAATGCCCGGACCTATGTCGTCTGGCGTCCCAGCGACCGGGTGGTTATGTCCGCGGACACCCTCCAGACTCTTCGCCAGGACGACCCGCCGTCGGCCGGGTCGGCCGTTGCGGTGGCCCGCAGCACCGATGGGCTCCCCCTCGAATACGGAAGCCTCAGGACCCGCACCAGGGCGTCGGTCACCTACTATCCCGTTCGGGGCATCAAGGTCAGGGGGATGGTCGGAAAGGAGAAGATCGAGAGGGAGGACGAGGAAAACTGGGGCCTTCCCGATGAAACGACATCAGATCTGTGGAGTCTGACCAGCCGCATCCGGCTCAGTGGGGGGTGGCTTTTCAGGGCTGGTCTGGAGTCCAGGGATACCTCCGACCCCCAATATTTCACCACCCCGACGGACAGCACCAAAACCTCAGTGGGAGCGGAGTGGAGGCCCCGAACCAATGTGACGTTAATGGCCGATTGGAAGAGTATCTGCAGTGAGAACAGCCGGAACGGTCGGGACAGCGAGAAGATGTTCGTCAACAGCGGCATCACCTACTCCCCCACACCGCCGGTGAGCCTTAGCCTCTTCTATTTCCGGTTCGAGGACGATGTGGACACCGATCTGGCCTACGATGGTCCCAGTGCCACCATAGTCACCGATCCGGATGTGCCCTACCGGGCCAATGGGGACCAGTATCTCGTGCGTCTGGCGTGGGCAGCGGCTGAGAATCTCAGTCTGGAGGGCAACCTGTCCTACCTGAATGCGGAGGGTTCCTATGATGCCGGGGATCCGGCCTTTGACGACATAGACCTCTATTCTTCGCTTGATGTTCAGCAGGTGGAATCATCCATTGGCGTGCGCTACTCCTTCAGGCAGGACTGGGATCTCTCCCTGTCGCTTGCCCGTCTGGAATACGAGGACCGGGGAGCGCAAACCACCGACGAGACGATCGATGAAGTCGGAGCGGTCGTCAGCAGGAGGTGGTGACATGGCAAAGACCGGAACAACAAACAACGGTAGATCCTCAATCCTTTGGGCGTTGGCTCTGTACCTCCTGCTCTGTCTCCCTTCAGCGTCCCATGCCGCCAAAACCATCGGAATGATCCTGCCGCGGGACTGTGCGGTGGGCGCGGACGCCAAGGATAAGTTCGTCCAGATGCTCTTCGAGTCCGGGATGTCCAGCGGTGATGTGGAGGTCTTTGTCCAGAGGCCGTCTCCGGACATGGTGTCAAGACTTAACAGCGCCCGGAAGTTTCTTTCCTTTGGAGTGGACGTCATTGTTGTCTGGGGAGGGACCTCCATCGACGAGATCCTGCGGGAGTCAGGGAAGATCCCGGTGGTGTTTGTCGGCGTTTACGATCCCGTCAGGCAGGGGATCGTCAGGGATCTGAAGGCCCCCGGCAAGAACACGACCGGTGTGGCCTCCACCACCTCCCTGGCGTTTCTCCTGGACAATATCCTGGAGGTCACCGGCGGCGGCCACCTCGGGGTGGTATACCACTCCGATATCTCAGACAGCACAGTCCAGTTCGAGGAGCTCCAATCCCTGTCGAAGGCGAAGGGGCTCACTCTCATTCCCCTGGACGCCGCAAAGGCCAAAGCGGGCGATCTGGCCGATGTGCTGGCCCCCGCCCCCTTTCTCTACCTCGCCCAGGGTTGCTACGTGGAGGCCGGCCGGTTCGCCAATATGGAGAAACTGGGAAAGCCCGCGGCTACCCAGACCCCCGGCATCACCAGCGGCGGAGTGGTTTTTACCCTCGCCCCGTCCATCGAGGGAATGCTCAATGAGGCCGCCGGTATCACCGCCACTATCCTCAAGGGCGAGAAGGCCAGCGGCATCCCGGTGGTTCGTATGAGGAAGATCGATTTCGTGATCAACATGGCCGAGGCGAGAAAACTCGGACTCAAGATCCCCTTCCCGGTTCTCAACCGGGCAACCAAGGTCATCAAATGAGGTGGATGGATGATTGACATCTTCAATCTGGATCTGAGGACCAAGGCAGCCGTCTTCATCGCGGCTATCCTCATCGTCGTCATGGGGCTTTCCACGACGATCCTTACCTCCCAGGCCACGGGGCAGCTGGAGCTGGCCCTGTTGGACGCTTCGACCCTGGTGGGAAGAAATCTCGCCGAGGAGATCACCAACACCATGAGGATGGGGATCTACCTCGACGAACTGGAGGGCCTGTCCGACCAGTTAACCGCCGGCATCAACCAACACCAGGACCTCGGTTATATCTTTGTAGCCGACACGGAGGGCAGGGTCCTCTACCAGAGCGATGAAATGCCAGCGTGGGTAAAGGACAGGGCCGGCAAGCTGAAGACGCCCGCTGAGGACATTTCCGGCAGGACGGTCAGCGAGTTAAAGGACGGGGAGAAAGGATTCTACAACATCACCCTGGGGCTGATGGCCAATGAGAAGATGGCCGGCTACCTCCACGTCGGCATGAAAGCAGAGGTTGTCAAGGCACAAACGAGGGGCATCGTCTGGCGTATGCTCCTGATAGGAGTGATCAGCTTCATCATTGCCACAGCCCTGATCATCTTTTTTGTCAGCAAAATGATCAGTCAACCCCTGACCAGCCTGGCCAACACCGCCAGGGAGATCTCAGGTGGAAAGCTGGTCCTGCCTGAAATGGTGGCCAGAGGGGATGAGATAGGGGAGCTTGCCGGTGCGTTCGGCATCATGGTTGAGGGCCTGACCGAGATGATCGGCAGCCTCAGCGATACCTCGGGGAGCCTGCAGAACTCCTCCAGCGAGCTGGCGGAGGTGGCCCGCAACCTGGCAGGGTCCTTTGGTGAACAGGTAGAGACCCTCGACAGGGTGGCCTCCTCCATATTGGAGATGGATGAGCTGTCCCAGGACCTGTCCAACCAGGCACAGCAGCTGTCCGAAAGCGCCAACGAGTCCTCCTCCTCCATCCTCGAATCGACGTCCGCCCTGGCGGAGATCAATCAGAACATGGGTGAGATCAACTCGGCCATCGAGAACATCACCTCGTCGGTGATGGAGATGACCTCCACCTTCGCCCAGCTCGCCGACGGGGCCGATCAGACGGCGAAACTGGCGGAAGAGACGAGGGGGGCCATCGCCAGTATCAACGAGGGCGTCAGCAACATGGAGGAGATGGTTGAAAAGTCCAGTTCCCTGGCCCAGGACCTGAAGGTCAATGCCCTGGATATCGGGTCGAAGGCGGTCAAGGAGACACTGACCGGGATCCTTTCCATTCAGGAGGATGTTGAAAACTCCAAGCAGGCGATGAATGTGCTCAACGAGAAGGTGGAGAACATCGGGGAGATCATCACCGTCATCGAGGATATCGCCGAGCAGACCAACCTCCTTGCCCTCAACGCGGCCATCATATCGGCTCAGGCCGGGGAGGAGGGAAAGAGCTTCGCGGTGATCGCCTCGGAGATCAGGGACCTGTCGGCCAGCACCACGGAGTCCACCAAGAAGATCTCATCCCTCATCGCCTCCGTGCAGGAGGAGACCCGAAACTACACCGGCTACGTTATGAGGGTCAGCAAGAGCGTGGAGGAAGGCCATCGCCTCGGTCAGCAGGCTGAGGAGGCCCTGGACAAGATCGTCTCCTCGGCCGATGAATCGGCCGAGATGTCCAACAACATCGCCAGGGTGACCCGGGAGCAGGCGGAGGCCAGCGTCAAGGTGTCCGACAGCGTCAACATCTTCACCGAAAGGGCGGCGGAGATCAGGAAGGCCACCTCCGAGGAAGCGGAGGCCGCCCAGTTCATCCGGGAGTCGGTGGAGAAGGCCAAATCCATGGTGGAGAGGGTCTACCGGTCCACGGAGGAGCAGAACAAGACCAGCCAGCTTCTCAACGAGACGGTTATCAAGGCCGAGGAGATCGCCGGCCGGCTGACCAACGCCACGGAGAAGAAGAAGGAACTCAGCAGCATGATCGCCGCGGCGGTGGAGGAGATCAAGAACCAGAGCCACCAGAACTTCGACGTGGTCAAGAACGTGGACACATCGTCAGAGGTGCTCAACGACCTGGCGGCCTCGCTGGCCAAAGAGCTCAGGAGGTTCAGCCAGGCATAGGCAAAAAGCATGACTGCCCGGGATATGCGCGGGCGAAAAACGGGCCCCTTCGATACGGGCCCACCATCGGTACGAGACGAAGGAGCGAGGACGATGACCGGTAAACGGATCGCTTGGTTTGCCTTGTGCGGCATAATTGTGCTGGCTGTGTCTGGCTGTACGGGATCCCTGAACAGCAGCGACAGCGGCGCGGCCAACGAGTTCGCGGCTCAGCCCCTGGGTGTCGGCGTGTGCAGTACCGCTGGGTGTCATGACACTCAGGTTGGGGATTGGAATCCCAGCGATCATGCGAATTTGAACGCGTTTCCTCCCACCGACTTCTTTGGCGCTCCCAATTGCGACGTGTGTCACGATATCAACGGTGAGAGATTTATTCTGGGTCGGAACGTAGTTGGCTGTGAGGCCTGCCACGGCGGAGGTGAGAGACATGCCATGGGAGGCACAACCGGTCCTCTGTTCAATCCACCGCCTTATCCGCGCCCCGACTACGATCGATGCGGGCAGTGCCACAACCAGAATTTCAATACTGCTGCCCACATGGCACCGGAGGGGGGCGACATCGTGGAGGACTATAAGGTTTCCCCGCACATCCTGTCCGTCAACAGCCACGTCATGGCCAATGCCAACGAGGTCCATGCCCGCTGCTCCAAGTGTCACACCGATCAGGGGGCCAGGGACTACCGGAACGTCTCCGGTGGTTACAATACCCTGATCGCGGCACTTCCATACGATGGAACGGCCGCCACACCGGATATCTTCCCGGTCGAACCGGTCCAGTGCCGGACCTGCCACTTCGGCCACAATCCCGGGGACCTGCTCCTCGGCCTGAACGAGAACGTCACGGGTTCGTCGGAATTCAACACCTGCACTACATGCCACCAACTCACCGATGCGGCCGGCAATAAAGTCAGCGCTTACCACGACCCGGCGGTCAACACCCGCGGGGATGACGGCGAGATCATCACCGACACCCACTTCGCCACCTCCGGATCCTGGCCCGATCCGTCCGCTTTTACCGAAAACGAAAAAGCCATCACCGGCTACGCCATGGATTTTGCAGACTCCCGTGTGTGCCGCAACTGTCACAACCCCCACAACGCCGATGTGACCATCAACCGCCAGTGGTCTCTTTCGGCCCATGCGGATACCTCCGCAGGAGGGGCGTGGGCGCACTTCAACTGGTCAGCCATTGCGGGAGGCAGCTGTAAGCGGTGTCACACGGTTTCCGGAGTGGTGGAGTATATTGCCGCCAATGCCGACGGGGATGATTCTGACTACAACGGGTTTCTCGGGCAACCTGCCTCGGACGCCAATTACAAGCCGGAGAGGCTCCACTGCAACGGGTGTCACTCTGACAGTCTCGGTGGTCTCCGCACAACCGCGGCCATTCCGACAGGTTACACTGATGCTCCAGCCTTTACCTTTCCCGATGTCAGTGGTTCCAACATTTGTCTGGCGTGTCACAAGGGACGCCAGAGCGGTCAGAGCATCGAGAACAACAGTGCCACAGCCTTCACCAACACCGGGTTCATAGAACCCCACGGCCTTCCAGCAGGAGGGACTTTGTTTAATATCGTTGGCTATGAATATGTGGGGGCCAGTTACGCGGACAAGCCCTGGTTTGCTCACAACGATATAGGTGTTGGTACTACGACCGGCATTGGAACAGAGGGGCCCTGCATAGGCTGTCACCTCAGCTCTTCCGAGAATCATCTGCTCTTACCCTTGGCTGTGGATGGATCCGGGATTATTTCGGCGATCACCAGTACAGCCTGCGGCCAATGCCATGCCGGTCCCTTTGCGTTGACAGCTTCAGGGCTGCAGGAGGAAAAGGAGGGATTCGAGAACGCACTCACGGCTCTTGAGGCATCCCTGACCGCAAGCGGGTTTACATTTCTTGGCGGCTTCCCCTACTTCACAGAAACGGACTGGACGACTCCAGGAGATGCGACCGGCAAAGCCACTATGGGGGCGGCGTTCAACCTTGTGCTCCTGAACGATGAACCCGGTGCGTGGGTTCATAACAGCTACTACGCCAGAAGGCTGATCTTCGACTCTGTCGACTGGCTGGATGACAACCTTCTTAATGGATCGGTGGATCTTTCTCTTTTCCCGGAGGCCGCCGCTTACCTCGACGGCGATCCCGGCACCGCCGGCGTCCAGCGGCCCTAATTTCCGGCGGGATCCGGCAAAAACCGTTTTCTGTTTCCATTCTTCTCAAGAATATGAGTTCTCTTGAAGTTGACCGGCAGTGTGCTAATATTCTGAGGGAACGCGCATCATTTAATAAACACTTAAGAGGAGGGGCGGATGTTAATCTGGTTGATCTTAGCCATCGTTCTGGGTTTTCTGGGCATCATGGAGTACCTCATGGGTTTTTCCGTTCCTTTCCCCCTGCTGCGGACGGTGATGATCTTCCTGATCATCATCGGCATGTCCTACCGGATCTACTCCATGGAGAAGGACGCTGAAAAGGAGAAGCTCAAGGCGAGGGTCCGGGAACTGGAGGACAGGGTGAGAGAGTTCGAGATGGGGGTGTCCACGCCTTCAGGGGATGCGGAGGGGTAGGGGGAACAATTAACAGGTTAAAGGGGAAAGGTTAAAGGAAAAAGGGAAAGCATTCTTCAAGGAACAAGGAGCCGGCTCCGTAATGGGGCCGGCTTTTTATTGAAGTAAAAAGGTTAAAGGTGAAAGTGGAAAGGGAATCTGAGTCCTCAGTGATAAGTGCTCGGAGATAAGTAAAGGCTAATTCTGCTTATCACTTATACTTAGCACTCAGGACTCTTTCACCTTTAACCTTTCCCCTTTCCCCTTTCCTTGGCCGCCTGCTCATAAAGCTCCATCAGCTCCGGGTTGACCATGGCCGGTTGCGGGCGATAGCCTGGTTCGAGCCGGTGGGCCTCCCGCAGGGCGTCCAGGGCCCTCTCCCGGTCGCCGAAGGCGAGATGGCACGATGCCAGGAGGCGAAGGGCAGCGGGTTTGTCCGAAAGGGACATTGACATCAGGGAGTTGGACAGAAGGTCCCTGGCTTGGGCGTATTCACCCTGACGGTAGGCCTCCGACGCCTGCTTGAGAACAAGGCCGGCCTTGTCGGGAGTCCTGGGTTGAGACGTCCTTTTCGGTTTGGTTTTTTGGGGTGGCGGTTGGGTGGCCCTGGCGGTTTTGACCAGGACCAGCGGGACCTTCAGTCCGGTGCCCACTGAAACCCTGGCCGGATCGTCGATCCCGCTGGCCACGGCGATGGCCGGGAATTTTCCCGGGTTGCCGTAGAAATCCCGGGCCACGGTGGACAGGCTCTCCCCCTTCCCAAGGCGATAGGGGACCATGACCGGGATGCGGATGCGGGTTCCCGCCGGGACCGCCTCAGGTCTGGTGATGTCATTTACTTCAGCCAGGACCGTATAGAACCGGGCGTTCTTCCACACCCGCTTGGCGATGAGGCTGAGGCTCTCACCCGGGCCGACGGTTATCAGTTCAGAGTAGGGCAGCCTGACGATGCTGCCGGGCTGGATCGTGGTCGCGTCGGGAATGCCGTTGTAAAGGGCGATGATCCCGAACAACTCCTTGTCCCCGTAAAAATCCCTGGTGATGGCTGACAGGGATTCCCCGCTCCTTACAGTGTGGTTGACGACACCGGCTTCCGCCTGCCCGATGACGGCAAGGCAGACAGACAGAAAGAATACTGTTGTCCGAAACATGGACTGTCGGGTTGACCGCCGGTTCATGTCTTACCTTTAAGAAAATCCACCGCGATCCGATGTGGCCTGGCCGGTTCGAGGTCCAGGTTGAAGGTCCTCTTGCCGAGATGCGGGTTCTGGAGGATGACGGTGTGTTTTCCCGGAGGGATGGAAAAAGGGGCAGCGGAAGGCGTGTAACCCATGGACCGGCCGTCGATGATCACCTCGGCCCAGGGATAGGCGATAACCGTCAGGGGGACCTCAATGGTCTGAGGGGTTATCGGCCCTCCAGCCGGGTCCCTCGGCGTCTCCCTGGGCCAGGCAAGTAAAATGGCGACGCAGATCGCTGCCGTGATCCCCGCCAGGGCCGGGAACCGGATGATCCGTCGTGGTTTGAGGTCAGTGGTCACGGGAACGGTGGCATCCGCTGAGTCTGAGGCTCGACTGTCCCGGATGAGCCTGGCCACCGCCGACTGGACGTCTGGAACCCTCCTTGGCAGGGCCTTTCTGAGGGCCGAGGCCATCTCCTCCATGGTCGCGAACCGACGCTGGGGCTTCTTCTTCAGGCTCTTCATGATGGCCCGGGACAGGCGGCCGCTGACGGCTGAGTTCAGACGGCGGGGACGGACCGGCCTCTTCCTCAGGATGGCGTGGGTCAGGGCGATGTCACTGGGGGCGGTGAAGGGCTTGAATCCTGTGACCGCCTCGTAGAGAACGATGCCCAGGCTGAAAACATCCGAGGCCGGAGTCAACTCCTCACCGCGGATCTGTTCCGGTGACATGTAGGAGGGGGTGCCGATGATCTGGCCGGTAGTGGTCAGATCCGCCGCTCCCGAGACGGACACAATGCCGAAATCGGCCAGCTTGACGTCCCCTTTGGCCGACAACATGATATTGCCCGGTTTGACGTCCCGGTGGATAATGCCCCGCTGGTGGGCGTAACTGAGGGCCTCGCACACCATGATGATGATCTGGGCGGCCAGCACCGGATCGATGGCCCCCAGACGGTCGAGGACCTCCTTGAGCTCCAGGCCGTCCACAAACTCCATGGCGATGAAGGCCTTGTTGCCCCGTTCCCAGAAGTCGTGAATGGTGATGATGCACGGGTGGTCAAGGGAGGCGGCCGCCCGGGCCTCGAGTTGAAACCGTTCAGCCGCCCTGACATCGGCCGACGTCCTGCGGATGTCCAGTTCCTTAATGGCGACGATCCGGTCCAGGGATTCCTGCCGGGCGCGGTAGACAACCGCCATGCCTCCACGGCCGATCTCATCCAGGATGTTGTATTTGCCTAGTTTTCGGCTCATCTGGGGAAATGGAAACGGAGCATGGATCCTAGGACGGGTCCACGAGGTAAGGGTTGCCGTCGGAATCGACGGTGATGAACTGGAGCACCTGCCTGCCGACGGTGATCCTGTCGCCGTGGCGCAGAAGGCGTTTGTCCACCGGCTTGTCGTTGACCATGGTCCCGTTCGTGCTCCCCATGTCCATCAGGTAGTACTCGGTTCCGAAAGGCTGCAGTGAGGCGTGTTTTCGAGAGGCGTCCCTGTCCTCAAGGTGAAGATCGCACTCCCTGCTCCGGCCGATGACGATCCGCCGATCCGTCGGCAGCGGATACTGGCTGCCGGCCTTGGCGCCGGTGAGAACGGCCAGGTAGGACCTGGTGGCGGGTGATCTCTTCGACCCCTTGACCTTTTTGGACATCACCTGTGTGGGGAGGAACTCATCTCTGTCGTCTTTGACCATCGTCAAGGGCTCCCTTGTGGCTGGTTGCGGCGACCGAAACATGGCCAGGCGGGCAAGCCAAGTTGACAATACCGCTATCATATTTGTCAGATGAGGTCAAATGGATTAACAGGGGAAAGGGAAAAGGGGAAACATTTGGAATTAAAGGGAAAAGAGGAAAGGAAACAGGCGGAAGGGGAATAGGTCGGATTTAAGAAAATAAAAAGAAAAGGGGGCAGGGTTCCAAATTGAAATCCCTGCCCCACGATAATCTTTTAAAACTATTTTTCTCCTTTCCCCTTTCTCCTTTCTCCTTTCACCTCTGCCCTATCCTCTTCGCAGGATCGTGGTCTCTCCCCAGGTGAGGGTCTCGCCGGGGCGAAGGGTGCGGGTTCCGGTGACGGGCTGGTTGTTGACCAGTATGGTCTTCCCGCCGATGGCCATGGGAACAGTCATGCCGTCCCTGGCCAGAACCCGGGTGATCAGGCGGGTGGCCTGTGATGACCCCTCCACCAGCAGCAGGGGATCCCGGCTCAGGTTGTAGGACGTCAGTCGGCCTGCCGCCAACAGCCCCAGGGGGCCGAGGAAAGCCAGCAGGAGGAGGACGGGTGACGTTGACCCGGATGTTCCGTAGAAGGAAGCCCTTGGTGACAGGTAGGTGCCGTCGATGAGGAGCGAACCGGTGGTCGATGACAGGCTCAACTTCACAGGCACTGCCGCAGCGGAGGTCAGAGGAGAACGGTAACGGATCAGTACCTCGCGGGACAGGTCGTCGGCGAAGGCCTCGAAGAGCAGGGCCAGATCGGAAGGACTCGAGGTATAGACCGCGGTGCCTCCGGTCCTGTCGGCCATGGTCTCCAGGCGATTCCTCCGGGCGTCAGGCCCCAGGCCCACGAACATGAGGCTTATTCCCCTGCCCTCGGCGGCCAGAAGGGCCTCCTCCATGGACACGTCGCCCCGGTTTGCCATGCCGTCGGTGAGGGTCACCACCACCCTTCTTCCCGAATGGCCGTCCAGCAGGTCCACGCCCGCCTTTATGGCATCGAACAGTGCCGTGTGCCCCCCTGCCGTGAGCTCGGATGCGTTCCTGTACAGGATGCTGGCCGGTACGCCGGTGGCCAGTATTTCCACGTCATCGTTGAACGCGATCAGGTTGACATGGGCGGAGGCTGGGATGGACTGGGTGAAACTGAAGATGGCATCCTTGGCCTCTGTCAACTTGGCGCCGGTCATGCTCCTGCTCGTGTCAATAACAATGGAGATGGTAAGCGGAACGTCCCTCGTCCCCCTCTGAAGGTCCCTGACCTCAAGGAGCAAGGCCTCCTGATCACCCTCGGAGACCTCCATGGTATGGAAGCGTCCCGGGCGGAGGTTGCCGGGCAAAGAGGCGTAAAGGTCGACGGTTGGATAGCTCGATGCGTCGATCTGGGTAATTTTAGGCTGCTCAATCCCTTCAGCGGCTGCTGTTTGAGGCAAAATAAATGAGAGGGACAGGAACATAAACACGAGGGCAACGGCTGCGGCTGTCCGGCCGGTGTTGACAGCAGGAGATGTGATCCTCAGAAGACTGCGCCCGATGCGGATCAGATCACCGTGGTTGAGCGGTACGGAGGTGGCGGATATCTTCCGGTCGTTCAGTTTGCTGCCCATGGCAGAACCCAGATCCTCGATGGCAGGGCCGGTGCGCCGGAGGACGATCCTGGCGTGCCTGGGAGCGACTCCGGCCTCGGTCAGCCGGACGGTGCAGCTGCTGTGGCTGCCGATAAAGGTGCTTCTGCCGAGGGGAAATTCCGATCCTCTGCCGGGCCCTTCCAGGATCTGCAGGCGTATCGCCGACAGGATCCTTTCGGTCCACGAGATCCCGAATCCCACGGCGCTTCCCAGGGCGGTGAGGCCGAAGACGAGGCTGGACGGACCCATCATGGGCCGAAACAGCTGCATGACGACACCTCCGGCAGCGCCTCCGATCGCTCCACCGACGGCGGTGAAAAGCCAGCGCGATCTTCGGGACGGGAAAGGCAGAGTGATCGCCGTCCCTACACCGATCCCGGTCAGGGCCCAGCCGGCGCCCGCGCCCAGGGACAGGGGCACGGCGATGCCGGTGGCGCTGCCGCCCACAAGGTGCTGACCCAGAGCGGCGAAGGTCGTCTGGCCGAGGTAGGCGCCCATGGCCCCTCCCAGGGCCCCGAGGGACAGGGATACGGACACGCGCCGGACAAGGTGGTCCCTCATCTGGGTCCACAATAGCTCAAAGGCGGTGAGGAACCCGGCCAGGGTACCGCCGAGGATCAGACCGAACAGCACGCTGGTCGTGGGTCCGGGCATGGGGCGTGACAGGAGAAGGCCGAGGGGAAGGGCGGCGCACAGGGCGGCACTGCCACCCACGAGGGTCATCCTGATGGTCCTGTTTCCGATCGCTTTCATGTCAAGCCTCCTTCGGACGGGGCAAGGTGGAACACTGCCTTGAGCCGGCCCAGGTAGATGATGTCGCCCTCGGCCAGGGCGACCTTCTCGCCGGGCTGGATCCTCACCTCGTTGACGATGGTCCCGTTAGCGCTTCCCAGATCCTCCAGCCTGTACTCATCATCGAGCTGCTGGATGACCAGATGACGGCGGGAGACGCCCATTTCGTGACCGCCATGGGTGCTCAGGTCCACATCGGGATAGATGCTCTCCGTGGGATCCAGTCGTCCGAAGAGGGTCTCTCCCCCGGCGATCTCCACCCGGCTTCCGTTGTCCAGGGAAAGGTAGGCCGCCGTCTCGGATTCGGACGCCGCCTCGACGGGATCCTCAGTGGGAACTTCGGGGTTTTCCGAACACTGGGAACAGTTCTCAAGTTCGTCTTCAAGCTGTGCGTGACAGTTCGTGCATTCGTACATGATCCACCTCCGGTTATTTTTAATTCTGGCCAAGTTTTGGAGTTATAAGGGCAAGAAAAGGGCCAGAATTAAAAAGTGGAAAGGGAAAAGTGGAAAGTAGAAAGGAAACAACAGGTTAGGGAGTTCGCACGAGCAAAAAGCCAACCCTGAAAATCAGCGAAAAGCGTTTGGGAATTGGACGGGTGTGCGGAAAAAAGACAGTCCAACGAGCCAGCATTCCAAATTCGAAATTCCACATTCAAAAAAAAGCGAGACAGTCATTATTCTTCCTCCCCCCCTGGGGAGAGGATCGAGGAGAGGGGGATTAAATGAATCCCATAAACGGCAGAAACTGTATCCTTTTCTGTTTGACCTCCGTCTATACGACTAAACAGGTCAAGT
>JBFFDD010000035.1:0-15112 GCA_041559575.1 bacterium | reverse complement strand
TCGTCAGAGCCGATCTCAAGGTGGTGGAGGAACTTCCGGAGACCGGAAGGGGCCGGGGTGGTTTCGGACACACGGGGGTATAAATACCGAGCACTAAGTACAAAGTGCTAAGAACTAAGTAATAGGAACTGAGAACTGACACCTAAATCATTTCCTTAGTACATAGCACTTAGAACTTAGCACTGAAGCTCTGAGGATCTTTCATGAGCGTTGGTTTCAGCGTTCTATCCAGCGGCAGCAAAGGAAACAGCCTTTTCATCCAGGGGCCTGGAGGGGCGTTGGTCATCGATGCAGGACTGAGTGCCCGGGAGATCCTGAAAAGGCTGTCCGATGTCGGCCAGGTTCCCTCGTCTGTCAGGGGTATCCTTCTGACACACGAGCACACGGACCATGTTCGAGGCGTCAGGCCCCTAGCCAGGAAGCTGAAGGTTCCCGTTTACGGAACCGCTGAAACCCTCAGGGTCGTCGACCTTCCCATGGATATCGAGACCGTTCCCCTGCGCTCAGGCCAACGCTTTCACTGCCACGGTTTCGATATCTCACCCTTTTCCATACCCCATGACGCAGGCGATCCGGTCGGTTTTGTTCTGGCCGCAGGTCCCCTCCGCGTTGGTGTCGCCACAGACCTCGGCTATGGAACCTCGCTGGTCAAGGAGAGGCTGAAAGGCTGTCAGGCTGTGGTGCTCGAATCCAACCACGATGAGAAAATGTTGATGGAGGGCCCCTATCCCTGGTTCCTGAAGCAGCGCGTCAGGAGCAGGACGGGGCATCTTTCCAACAGCGCCTCTTCCGTCATGCTCGAGTCGGTCAGGGGCAGCGATCTTCAGATCGCGGTGCTGGCTCACCTCTCCGAGGTCAACAACAGCCCTGAGTTGGCGCTGGCCAGCGCGGTGGATGTGGTCAGGGTTGACGGCGGGGGTCCGAGGATTGAGGTCGCTTCTGTTTCAACGCCGTTGCCGATGATATGGCTTGATCCTTAGTAGCAACCAGAGGTATGAATTGATGATCATGAAGTCAGTATTCAGTAGTCGGTATTCAGTATAAAAACCTGTGCTTGATCCTGAATCCTGAATCCTGAATACTGGATACTCCCCAACGGTCAGGAATCGATACTTTTCCGCAGGAGGTTACAATGATACCCCGTTACTCCCGCCCCGATATGGCGGCCATCTGGGAGCCCGAGAACCGGTTCCGGATCTGGCTTGACGTGGAAGTTGCCGCCTGTGAGGCCTGGAACAGCCTGGGAAAGGTGCCGGACGAGGCGCTGGCCCGGATCAGGGAGAAGGCCGGCTTTGATGTGGAACGGATCGATGAGATCGAAAAGGAGGTCAAACATGACGTGATCGCCTTTCTGACATCGGTGGCTGAACGGGTCGGCCCGGAGTCCAGGTTTATCCACCTCGGCATGACGAGTTCCGATGTCCTGGACACCTCCCTGGCCGTTCAGATGGTCCAGGCAGCCGACATGATCCTGGACGGCATCGACTCCGCCAGAGAAGCGGTTAGGGAGAGGGCCTTCGAGCACCGTGACACGGTCATGATGGGTCGCTCGCACGGGATGCACGCTGAGGCGACGACATTCGGCCTTAAGATGGCCCTTTGGTACGAGGAGCTGGGCAGGGCCCATGACCGGATGGAAAGGGCCAGGGAGGTCGTGGCGGTGGGCAAGATCTCAGGGGCTGTCGGCACCTATGCCAACATACCCCCTCAGATCGAGGAGTATGTATGCGGCCGGCTCGGCCTGGTTCCAGCGAAGGTTGCCACCCAGATCATCCAACGGGACAGGCACGCTGAGTACATGACGGCTCTGGCTCTGACAGCCAGTTCCATTGAGAAGTTCGCGGTCGAGATCAGACACCTGCAGCGCACCGAGGTCGGTGAGGTGGAAGAACCCTTCACCAGAGGCCAGAAGGGATCCTCCGCTATGCCCCACAAGAAGAATCCCATTCTGTCGGAGAATCTCACCGGGTTGGCCCGGCTCATCCGGGGATACTGCCTGTCGGCCATGGAGAACATACCCCTTTGGCACGAGCGGGATATCAGTCACTCCTCAGTGGAACGGATCATACTTCCGGACGCGACGATACTACTGGATTTTATGCTCAGCAGGTTCACAGGCCTGGTAAGTGGCCTGGTCGTTCATGCCGACAGGATGAGCCAGAATATGGCTCAATCGGGCGGCGCCACCTTTTCCCAGGGCCTCCTCCTGACCCTCATCGAATCAGGAATGACAAGGGAGGATGCCTACCGGGTGGTGCAGCGCAGCGCCCTGGAAACCGCGTCGACCGGCAGGCCGTTCTCCGAGCTGGTTGGTGAAGTCCCCGAGGTGAGGGAGCGTCTGTCCCCCGAACAGCTGGCCGACGCTTTTGATCCGGCCGGCCATCTGAAAAACACCGACCTGATCTTTCGACGGGTATTCGGCGAGGAGGGATGATTTGGCTGTCAGAGTCGAGGTGGGTTACAGGGAAGGGGTGCGTGACCCCAGGGGTGAGAGGGCCGTCAGGGAGGCCAGAGAACTGGTGGGGATCCCGCTCCGCTCGGTGAGAACATCGAACGTCTACACCCTGGACATGGACCTGCCTGGAGACGTCCTGGAAAAGGTCGCTTCCGGCCCTTTCTCTGACCCCATCATCCAGCAATACGCCATCGATCAGCCCCTCGTCTACGATTTCGATGTCCTGATCGAAGTTGGTTTCAAACCGGGGGTGACGGACAACGTGGGCCGATCGGCGGGCGAAGCGGTGTCCCAGATCCTCGAACGTCCGCTCACCTCGGAGGAGGGGGTCTACACATCCATCCAGTACATCATTGACGGTGACCTCTCCCCTGAGGCCGCTGAAAGTCTGGCTTCCCAGGTCCTGGCCAACGAGCTGATCCACAGGTGGAAGATCGTCCATCGGGACCAGTTCGATCCGGTGAGGGGCATAAACCCCGAGGTTCCCAGGGTGAGCATCGAAGGTGGTGGCCGGGTTGCCGAGGTCGATCTTGACGGGGGTGACGAGGAACTTATGCGGATCAGCAGGGAGGGGCTCCTGGCCCTTTCCCTCGACGAGATGAAGGCCATCCAGGCTTACTATTGCCGGGATGACGTTCGCGAGATGAGGAAGGCCGTCGGCCTCGGCGACAGAGGTACCGACGTGGAGATAGAGGCCCTGGCCCAGACGTGGTCGGAACACTGCAAGCACAAGATCTTCAATGCCTTGATCCGCTACCGGGAGGGCGACGGCGAGGTGGAGACCGTCGATTCCCTCTTCCGATCCTGCATCGTGGAGGCCACCGAGGTCGTGCGGTCACGGATGGGGGAGCGGGATATCTGCCTGTCCGTCTTCAAGGACAATGCCGGGGTCATCCGTTTCAACGACGACTACAACCTGGTCTTCAAGGTTGAAACCCACAATTCGCCGTCGGCCCTTGATCCCTACGGGGGGGCCCTCACAGGTATTGTCGGTGTCAACCGCGACCCCTTCGGCACGGGGTTAGGGGCCAACCTGCTTTTCAACACGGACGTGTTTTGCTTCGCCTCTCCATTCCACGATGAACCCCTCCCGCCGAGGATCCTTCACCCGAGAAGGATCTACGAGGGGGTTGTGGAGGGAGTGGAGCACGGGGGCAACAAGAGCGGGATACCGACAGTTAACGGAGCGGTGGTGTTCGATGAACGCTTCCTGGGCAAACCCCTTGTCTACTGTGGGACCGGCGGGATCATGCCCAGGGAGATCCAGGGACACCCATCCCATGAGAAAAAGGCCCAAATCGGCGACCGGGTCGTCATGGTTGGGGGGAGGATCGGGAAGGATGGCATCCATGGGGCTACATTCTCCTCAGAGGAGCTCCATGAAGGGTCACCGGTCTCCGCTGTCCAGATCGGTGACCCCATAACCCAGAAGAGGATGACCGACTTCCTCCTCCGGGCAAGGGACGAGCGGCTCTACAACAGCATCACCGACAACGGTGCCGGGGGTCTGTCATCCTCCGTCGGTGAGATGGCTGAGGACACCGGCGGGGCAGAGCTTCACCTGGATCTGGCTCCCCTTAAATACTCCGGGTTGGATCCCTGGGAGATCCTCATCTCGGAGGCCCAGGAGAGGATGACCGTGGCGGTTCCCCCGGAGAATGTCACCAGGTTCATGGAGCTTTCCCGGAAGATGGGAGTCGAGTCGACCGATCTGGGCCGCTTCACTGACTCCGGCTACTTTCACATCCTCTACGACGGCAGGACGGTCGGTTACCTCGACATGGAATTTCTCCATAACGGCGTTCCTCAGATGGTTCTCGATGCCCTTTGGGAACCGCCTGCCGTGCAGGAGCCCGCCATCGATGAGCCTCCCGACCTGGGGGCGGTGCTGCTCTCCCTTCTGTCCAGGCTCAACATCTGTTCCAAGGAGTCCATCGTCCGCCGGTACGACCATGAGGTCCAGGGCGGCAGTGTCGTCAAACCGTTCACGGGCTTTCGCGACGACGGCCCTTCGGACGCTGCGGTCATACGCCCCATCCTCGATTCCTTCGAGGGTGTGGTGGTGTCCAACGGCATCATCCCCCGCTACAGCGATATCGATACCTACCACATGGCCGCGTGCGCTGTGGACGAGGCCATGAGGAATTATGTTGCCGTCGGCGGTGACCCCTCGTGGGCCGCGGCCCTGGACAACTTCTGCTGGTGTGACCCGGTGGAGTCGGAGAAGACGCCTGATGGTCCTTATAAACTGGCGCAGCTCGTCCGGGCCAACAGGGGTCTTTACGATGCCGTCACCGCCTACGGGGTCCCTCTTATCTCCGGCAAAGACAGCATGAAGAACGACTACATCATGGGAGACGTGAAGATCTCCATCCCCCCGACCCTGCTGGTTTCGGTGATCGGCCGGATGGACGACGTCCGTGCCGCCGTCACCATGGATCTCAAGAGGCCCGGCAACCTCCTCTACATCCTGGGTGAGACGTCCGACGAACTTGGCGGATCAGAGTATTACGCCCACCTGGGCTACATTGGCAGGAACGTGCCGAAGGTGGCCTTCGCCGAGGCCAGGGAACGTTACCGGCGCCTGCACCAGGCGGTGGAAAAGGGTTTGATCAGATCCTGCCATGACTGTTCAGACGGAGGGCTGGCTGTGGCCCTGGCCGAGATGGCCTTTGCCGGCGGGGTGGGCCTGAAGGTGGACCTGGCCCGGGTGCCGACCGAAGGCGGGATGCGCGATGACCGAATCCTCTTCTCCGAATCCGCCAGCCGCCTTCTGGTGGAGGTCGAGCCGGGTAAGGCCGATGAATTCGAGGGGGTTCTGACCGACACCGTTTGGGCGAGGATCGGCGTCTGCACCCCGGAGGGGGCGCTAGTGGTGGAATCCGACCGTGGGGAGCTCTTCAACCTTGAACTCGGGGTTTTGAGGGATGCCTGGAAGACCCCGCTGGGGGAACTGTGATGACCGGGCGCCCGAAGGCGGTGGTGATAACGGGAAACGGGACCAACTGCGAGCGGGAGGCGGCGGAGGCCTGCCGGCTGGGAGGGTTCGATGCCCATATTGTACACATCTCTGATCTCCTGTCCGGCGAGGTGATCCTGGATGAGTTCCATTTCCTCAACCTGACCGGCGGCTTTCTGGATGGTGATGATCTGGGCGCGGCGATGGTTCAGGCCAACCGGCTCAAGTATGCCAGGGTCAAGGGGGGCCGGGACAGGCTTGCCGAACAGCTGGACCGGTTTATCCAGGGCGGGCGTCCCATATTGGGTGTGTGCAACGGTTTCCAGCTCATGGTCAAGATGGGCCTGCTGCCGGCCCTGGATGGCCGATCGGAACAGCTGGCAACGCTCACCTTCAACGATTCGGGCCGATTCGAGGACCGCTGGGTTGATCTGATCGTTGATCGCAGGTCGCCCTGCATCTTCACCCGGGGAATTGAGAGGCTTAGCCTCCCCGTCAGGCATGGTGAGGGCAAATTTGTGGTGGCGGATGAAGCCGTGATGGACAGGATGGAATCCGGAAACCTCCTCACCGTCCGTTATGCCCACGGTGATGAGCCGACCATGGAGTACCCTCTGAACCCCAACGGATCCATGTCCGCCGTGGCCGGTATCTGCTCACCGACCGGTCTGCTGTTCGGTCTCATGCCTCACCCGGAGGCGTACCTCCACCGGGTCAACCACCCCCGATGGACCCGGGAGGACCTCCCCGAGGAGGGGGCGGGGGTAGAGCTGTTCCGCAATGCCTATGAATATGTCAGGGAATCGTGAGGATTCCCTGGCCCCGGAGAGAGAGAATAGAGATTAGAGAATGGAGAATAGAGATTGGAAATTGGAGATTGGAAACTGGAGATTGGAAATTGGAAACTGAGGGTCTTAACGATCCAGACGAATCCTCCAATATTCCAATGCTCTGATGATCCAACGATTCAATGATCTAATGTTTAATTAGTCAATTTCCAGTTTCTAATGTTCTACCTTTTACTTTGGAGTTCCCCGTGATGCCACAGATCGACAAATTCAGGGAAGAGTGCGGCGTATTCGGCATTTTCGGTCATCCGGAGGCGGCCAACCTGACCTACCTTGGCCTTTATGCCCTTCAGCACCGCGGTCAGGAGAGCGCCGGCATCTCCAGTACCGACGGAACAAGGTTGTACAGCCACCGTGAGATGGGTCTGGTCAACGATATTTTCACACCGAATGTCCTGGGCCGGCTTCCCGGGGACATGGCCATCGGGCACAACCGTTATTCAACCACCGGGGAGAGCCTGAAGGAGAACATCCAACCCATTGCGGTGACCTACTCCCGCGGCGGGCTGGCGGTGGCCCACAACGGAAACCTCGTGAACGCCGACGAGATCCGGTCGGAACTCGAGGAGGCGGGGGCCATCTTTCAGTCTTCGTCTGATACCGAGAACATCATCCATCTGGTGGCCCGGTCCAAGGCGAGCAACATCGTAGACCGGCTCGTCGAGGCCCTCTACCAGGTACGGGGAGCCTATTCACTCCTCGTTCTCACCGAGAAGAGAATCATAGCCGTTCGGGACCCACGGGGGTTCAGGCCCCTGTCCCTGGGGCGCCTGGGGGATGCCTGGGTTTTTTCATCTGAGACCTGTGCCTTCGATCTCATTGAGGGGCAATTCGTCAGGGAGATCGAGCCGGGTGAGCTGGTTATGGTGGACAGGACCGGTGTTCACTCCTACTTCCCGTTTCCCAAGATGAAATCCTCACCGTGTATTTTCGAGTACATCTACTTCGCCCGGCCGGACAGCAATGTCGGCGGCCAGAGCATGTACGAGGCGCGCAAGAAACTGGGCCGCAGGTTGGCTCGGGAGGCGGCCGTGGATGTCGACATCGTCATTCCCGTGCCCGATTCGGGTGTTCCCGCCGCCATAGGGTTTGCGGAGGAGGCGAAGACCCCTCTGGAAATGGGTCTTGTCCGCAACCATTATATCGGCCGGACCTTCATCGAACCCAGCCAATCCATTCGCCATTTCGGGGTCAAGATCAAGCTCAATGCCTGCAAAGAGGCCATCCAGGGCCGGAAGGTTGTCCTCATTGACGACTCCATCGTCAGGGGGACGACAAGCCGGAAGATCGTTAAGATGGTCCGGGAGGCCGGCGCCAAAGAGGTTCACATGAGGATCAGCTCGCCCCCGACCACCAATCCCTGCTACTACGGTATCGACACCCCGTCGCACAATGAGCTTATCGCCTCGAGCCACACTGTGGAAGAGATCCGAAAATACATCACCGCTGACTCCCTTGGATACCTGAGTATGGCCGGGATGAGGGAGGCCCTCATGTGGGAGGGCGATCTGGAGCCGGGCAGCTTCTGCGACGCCTGCTTCTCAGGGGACTATCCCGTATCATTCCCGAACAAGGATGAGTCCCAGATGTCCCTGTGGACCTCCCGGATCAGCAATGTCTGAGACGGCCGCTTTCCTCGCCCTCATCGAAAGCGCCTCTTTGACAGGCATTGAGGCCCGATTGAATTTTCTCCGGGAACACGGCGAGCACGAGATGGGCTGGAGCTATGCCAATATCCTGGAGGTGGATATCCGTCTTCAACGCCAGATCGACCACCGTGGGTTTTTCCGGCTCTTCCTCTACGTCCATGATGACGGTGTTGATTCAGTGACCCACTGTATGAGGATCACCGGTCTGAGGACCTTTCCGGAGCCGGCCGTGTTCACCGACCCCATGGATGAAAAGCGGTACCTGGTTCATTCGAGGATGAAGATCAGTTCCATTGACAGGATGATGGCCCCCCTGACACTCGGATCGTTTCGCAGCATCGACAGGAGGAAACCCGACGCGAGGCATCTGGACCTTGGATTCCTGTTTGTGGTTGACCCGGAGACCTAGTGTGGACCTTCTGCGCATACTTCTCCTGGTGGTTGGCGGCTTCCTCCTCGCCTATGGCCTGTCCGCCTACCGCTACTTCTATTACATCCTGGGCGCATCCACCGGTTTGGTCATGGGGATGGTGTCCCGCAGGACCCTGCTCAAGCTGCCCGGCCTTGCCGACAACCCGGGGATTGCGAGCGTCCTGATCTTCGCCCTATTCGTCCTCATCGGCATGTTCATGGCAACCCGATTACGGAGGATCCTCGCCTTTCTCGCCGGAATCGGGACCGGAGCCATCGGCTATCGGGCCATCTTCTCCCTCCTGAGCGGCTCCTCTCTGACCGCGGGGATGTTCGAGGTGGAGTCCCTCGGACTGATGGAACTCCTGGCGGGCCTGGTCATCGGTGTTCTTTTCCTCCTGTTCGAGGGCGTGTTCGCCCTCATTCTGACATCAGCGGTGGGCGCGGCCATGTGCACCGCCGCCCTGGGCGGCCGGTGGACATTTCCCGCGTGCCTTCTGATCGGGCTGATCGCCCAGCCTCTTATCTCCCGCCGTTTTGTCCCCGAAGCACGGCCAGGGCCCGGGGGCGGGAGGGGAAAATCGGGAGGCAGGACCACCACCATCTCTTTGCTCCTGATCCTTCTCCTTCCCGTCCCGCCGTCCCTCGCCATGGGGAAAATAGACAGGATCAACCCGTCCTCGGGCCGGGTGACCATCGATCGGGGCTCCCGTCACGGTATCAAGGTCGGACAGGACCTGGCGGTGATGGATAAAGGGGGAAACCTCCTGGCCGTCATCGCCATCGCGGAGGTCTACACGGCTGCAGCCTACTCAGCCCCTCTGACGGCCGACAGGCTTAACAGGATAAAGGTGGGACAAAAGGTCATCACCTTGGAGGACTATGATTTTTCCCTGGTAAAGGGTTCACGGGAGGTGGACAGGCTGCTGGGTTTTATGAGGAAGTATCCCGAGAGCGGCCATAACGGCGAGATCGAGGCCGCGGTGGACAGAATTCGGTTCAAGAGGGCGGCCTCGGAAAACACGATCAACTCCTTCAGGGATTTCCGACGGAGATACCCGGGGAGCCGGTATGTGGAGGAGGCCCTGTCAAGGGAGATCCAACTGGCCCTGGACCGGGCTGTTTCCGGGGGCACGGAAGAGGATTTTGTCAGGTTCATGGACGATTATCCGGGTTCGAAGACCCTCTCCGGTATCCAGGAGATCAGGTTATACCTGCGGGCCAGAGGCGAGGATCGGGTGTATGCCTATCAGGAATTCCTGGCCAGGTTCCCCGACAGCCCTCTTTCCGGGGCGTGTCGGGAGAGGATCGCCGAGTTCGAACACTGGGCGGATCAGCTGGAATTCGGAGGACAGCCTGTCCAGGCGATAAGGTTCTTCGGAAATTACGGCGATCCCACCGCGGTCCCGTTGCTCATTGGAAAACTGGGTCATCCCGAACTGGCGCAGGAGGCGAGGGGGGCGATCCTCGATATCGGAGAGCCGGCGGTGAAACTCCTCATGGAGGTCCTCATCTCTCCCCTCCAGAAGGTGTCCCTCAAGGACGAGGCGGCCTCGATCCTCGCCGAACTGGGAGACGTTTACGCGGTGCCGGCCCTGAGGACCTATGTGGCGAGCTATGGCACAGAACCCGGGCGAAAGGCCCTGATGGTATTGGAGGAGAAGTTTAACTGATGGTATAGTAGAAGCAGAAAACAGAAAAAAGAGAATAGAGAATGGAAATTAGAAATTGGAAATTGGAAATTAGAGAATAGAGATTGGAAGGAATAGAGGATGGGTAAGCGACGCAGGGATATCAAGAAGAGAAAACGTCAGCAGGAACAGCAGGAGCAGCAGGAGCAGCAGGAGCAGGTCCTGGAAAGGGAGGAGCCCATCCGGGAGGAAGACGACCTGGAAGAGGAGGAGTGGGGCGTTCAGGAGGATGAGGCCGACCTTCTCGAGGACGATGAGGTGGTCGAAGAGCCTCCACGCAAGCTCAAAGAGCCGGTACGTCGCCCACGGAAAGCAGGTCGGGCCCCTGCCGATGAGGACAGGGGAGAGGGAGCCGAGGCCGGTTGGCTGGGGAAAAACAAGGAAAATCTCCTCCTCGGTATGCTGGTCCTGTACGTCCTGCTCCTCGGTCTCGGAACGGTCGGGGAGCTGTTCGAGATCGAATGGATCCTTAATCTGCCCATCTTCCGTTAAGTTGACTGTAGAGATTTCCCGGGCTATTCTACCCTTCGGAGGGTTGCAGATAGGAAGGGAATGCGCATGTGGTTCCGGTCCTGGGTATATCCGTTGCTGGCGACAGCTCTATTCTTCGTCGTCTCCTGCCAGACGATAACGACGGGAGATGTCGCCTACCTTATTCGACAGCCTGAACCCCACCCGGACATCACCATCACCTTCGCCTACGATGAGTCCCGGGAGAGGAATATTCTCGACCGGATCGGCTGGGAAGGCCGGATCATCACATGGCAGATCGAGTGCACCGACCGGTATTTCTTCTTCCGTCCCTTCTCCTTCGAACAGGGTGATCAGTCGACAAGGCCGGTTCTGTGCCTGCAGAGAAAATACCTGTGCGACAGAAACGCCCCCGATGGGGGATTTGTCTTCCAGGGTTACCTCTACCTGGATGAGGCTTACGATCTCAGAGAGCCGGTGACCATCACCCTCGCTGACAAGGTCATTAGGGTGATATTCCAACCATAGCAGGGACCATCGGAGGGCCGTTTCCGAAAGGGGGATAGTCTGGTGAAGATATGGGGGTGGTGGGAGGGACGAAAGAACCGGCCTTGGGTACCTGTGGCGGGGGCCATCCTCCTGGCGATGATCGCCGGTTCCTGCGCGGGCACCGGTCAGGTGGCCGGGGAAGGGGGTTCCAGGGACTCAGGGATCACGGGTGTCGTTCGCCTCGAGGATAATCGAAGCCCGGTGGCCGGGGCCCACGTCTACGCCTACAGGGACTACAGCAAAAACCTCATGGGGGTCGCTGATTACGTCAGCAGGGGTTCGAATTCCGAGGGTACCTACCAACTGGATCTTCCACCCGGCGAATATTACCTCGTTGCCCGAAAGAGAGCCTCCGGGGCGAACTATGGTCCCATCGTCACCGGGGATCTTTACGACCACCGTTTCGAGGAGAAGGCGGTAAAAATACATAAAGGCCGATACCTCCCGCAGGATTTCGCCCTCACCCGGCTCAAAGAGCCCCTCTTCTTCCAGATATTCACCGAGGAAACCAGGAAGACCGGCACGGGGATACGGGGCCGCATTTTTGATGCTCAGGGCTCGCCGGCGGCCGGGGCCTTCGCCACGGCCTATACGAACGAGAATATGAAGCGTCTTCCGGATTACGCCTCCACGGTGACGGACGACGAGGGACGATACACGATCTATCTCCCGCGGGGTGGACGCTACTTCATCGGCGCCAGATCCCACGCGCGCAGGGTCCCGGAAAGAGGGGAGCCGGTGGGCCGCTACAAGGGGTCCGGGGATCACTCGGTAGAAGTACCCGAAGGCGGTTTTGTCGAGGGGATCGACATCAGGCTGCAACCCTTCCAGTCCGAGGTGCCCGCCGGTTACAGACCCTATTAGGACCCATCCGCTTACCGCACTGTGGAGCGACACCCGAAGCCTTGGCCGCAAGGGGGATGGGGGAAAGGATAGGCGATGTCAAAAAAATACCCGGCAAAACATCTCTGGATAGCCCTGATGTCCGTGTCGATTATCTCCCTTCTGTGGGTCGGCGACGGGTCCGCCGCCGAGGAGAAAAAAAAGGTCAAGAAATCGGGGGTCCGGGGAACGGTGGTCATGAGGGAATCCGGGGAGCCGGTGGAGAAGGCCTACGTCTACGCCTATGTCGGAAAACCCCAGGTCAGGGCCAGGACCCTGGGGATCATCGGCATAACGGACTGGGTCAGCCA
Source organism: bacterium (assembly GCA_041559575.1). GTDB lineage: Bacteria > BMS3Abin14 > BMS3Abin14 > BMS3Abin14 > BMS3Abin14. The sequence continues at coordinate 2,886 of JBFFDD010000035.1, read as the reverse complement.
CGGTACGGCGGAGGACGGGTCCTACACGATGGATCTCCCACCAGGAGAATATTACATCGTGGCCCGGAAAAGGGCATCAGGGCTCAATTATGGACCTCTTTACCAGGGAGACTACTACGACCATTCCCAGGCCGGGAAGGCGGTCATCGTCAGAAAGGGGAAGTACGAGAAACTCAACTTCAAGCTGAAGATGCTCATGGAGCCCCTCTTCTTCCAGGGCCTCACAGCCTCGGAGCGGGTGTCGGACACGGGGGTCAGAGGAAAGCTTCTGGACGAGAACGGTGACCACGTGCCGGGCACTTTCGTCATAGCCTACAAGGACGACGATATGTACCGGCTGCCCGACTTCGCGTCAACCCTCACGGACGACGAGGGGAGCTACACGCTCTACCTGCCCAAGGGAGGCCGTTACTGGCTGGCGGCGAGGTTCTACGCCATGAAGGTTCCGGTGCAAGGTGAGCCCTTTGCCCGCTACGAAGGTTCCGACGACCATTCGGTCTTGGTCCCGGAGGGGACCTTTCTGGAGGATATCGACCTGACCCTTCGACCCTACGACGGCAGTCCGCCGAAGGGCTACCGTCCTGTCCATTGATCCGGCCGCCTCAGCGGATCTCCCCAGGAATCCATTCAACCAGGGCTGAAAGATATGCCACCTGTAAAACCAGCCAACCTGACACATATTCTTGACGTCCTGGCTTCCCTGGTGGACCGGGGCGACAGGGAGGGGCTGCCGGAGGCTGTGGATGCCCTCGCCGGCCTGGTTCCAGCGGATTGTGTTGCCCTCCTTCGGGTATCTCCGGAGAGTTTTCAGGCCAATGTACTCGCATGTTCCTGTGACCGGATGGGGCTTTCCGAGGGCGGGGCCCGGCTTCACGATTCCAGGCTCATCCAGAGGGTCCTGAGCCGTGCAGGGAAGGGTTCCTTCGACATGTCCGAGAGGGAGACGGCCGGTTTGCCCGATTGCGGTGGGGATCTTAAAACATTTCTGGTCTCGAAAGCCGAATCCAAAGGTCCCGGGGAGGATGCCGTCCTGGTTGCCTTTGCCGGGCGCAGGGAAAAGAAATCCTTCACCGACCGGGAGACAGAAGTCTTTGATGCCGCGGTTCGTTTCCTTCAGATCCTGGCCCGTTACTGGCACCTGGCAGGTTACCTCAAGGATCACATCAGCTCCGATCACGATCCTGCCACCGGTCTCCCCCTCTACACGGCTTTTCACGATGCCATAGAAAGGGAGATATCGAGGGCCAGGCGGGACGACAAAGGTCATCTGACCATTGTCCTGCTGGCCGTTCAGCGTGAGGGTGCCGAGGGACCGGAACTCAATGTTGAGACGATCCAGGAACCCCTTCAACAGGCTTCCGGTTTTCTCAAGGATCAATTCAGGGAATTCGATACGTTGGCCCGGTACGGAATCTTCGGATTTTCGGTGCTTCTCCCCGGCCTGGCCGGTGAGGACGGCCTCAGTGTTACCAACCGTGTCATGGCTGACCTGAGGAATTTCCTTGCCAGCTGGGCCCCCTCCCTCCAGCTGTCGGTCAGGGCCGGGATCTCCTCCTATCCCAGGGACGCCACCAATGCCGAAAAACTGATCGAGAAGGGAGAGGCGGCCCTCCAGCAGGCGAAGGAGGGAGGCCTTCAGTCAGCTGTCCGATGGCAGGGAAAATAAGCCCGGGACCAGTGCCCAAGGCGCCAAGGAGGGTGCGGACGAGGGGAGAGCGCCTTTCAGGCGCAGTGGAAAATGGAAAGTAGAAAGTGGAAAGGAAAAGATAGTCCTGAGGGATAAGAGATAAGAGATAAGGGATAAGTAGAGGGCGTATTCACTTTTTTCGAAAACGAGATGTGGTCTCTGTACCGAATACTGAATCCTGAATACTGAATCCTGAAGCATGAGACTGCTCTCACAGGAGGTACCAATGTACCGCGTTCTATTGACTTTCTGGCTGATCGTTTGCCTCCCGGCAACCGCTTCCCTGGCCGATGACAACGCCCAGGCGCCCCTCAGCCCAGAGACGGAGGAGTGCGTGGGGTGCCACATCTCCGTGACGCCGGGGATCGTCAAGGACTGGATGGCCAGCAGGCACTTCCGGACGACGCCGGCGCAGGCCCTGCAACTGCCCGAGCTTCAAAGAAGGATATCGGTGGCCCAGGTGCCCGAGAGGCTCGCCGGCGTCGCGGTGGGATGTTTCGAGTGCCACAGCCGGAATCCGGATAGACACACGGACAACTTCGAGCACATGGGATACCGGATCAACGTGGTGGTTTCACCCAACGACTGCTCGACCTGTCACTCGGTAGAGGCCAGGGAATACTCGGGGAGCAAGAAGGCCAATGCCCATGGCAACCTGATGGACAATCCCCTGTACATGACCCTGGCCCATGAGATCCTGGGGGAGAAAACCCTGAAGGACGGAAGGATCGTTTCGGGCGAAGCCACGGATATGACCCTCAGGGAGACCTGCCTCGGTTGTCACGGAAGCCGGGTCGAGGTCAGGGGAATGAAGACCGTCTCAACAGCTTTTGACGACATCGAGGTGCCTGACCTGACCAACTGGCCCAACCAGGGGGTGGGGCGCATCAATCCGGATGGGTCCATCGGCGCGTGCACCGCCTGTCATCCGAGACACCAGTTCTCCATCGAGGTCGCCAGGAAGCCCTACACCTGCGCCCAGTGTCACCTCGAGCCCGACGTGCCTGCCTGGAACGTCTACAAGGAGAGTAAGCACGGGAACATCTTCCTGTCCAACTGGAAGGACTGGGATTTTTCAGCCGTCCCATGGGTCCTTGGCGAGGATTTCCAGGCACCGACCTGCGCCACCTGCCACAACAGCCTGGTCACCAATCCCGATGGCGAGATCCTCGCCCGGCGGACCCACGACTTCGGGGCCC